>PMMY01000277.1 GCA_003162655.1 Methanobacterium sp.
TCAGTGTAACTTGATCAATCAGTCTGATCATACCCAGATTTTATTGGACAATGGGATAAATTGAGTTGATAGTTAAATGGAATTATTGTCAAAAACTCGAATAAAATTTGTTTAAAAAAGTAAAGTATGAGGAAGGTGATTTTATGATAAGGAAACCTGCAGTTGCAGGACTTTTTTATGAACTAGATCCTGATTCACTTAGAAAACAAATAGAGTGGTGCTTCAAACACAGGTTAGGTCCGGGAAGCATACCAGTAATGGGGAGTAAAAGAGATATTAAAGGTGTTATAGCACCCCATGCAGGTTATATCTACTCAGGACCTGTGGCAGCACACACATACCATGAAATAGCAGAGGATGGATTTCCAGAAACATTTATTATACTCTGCCCAAACCACACTGGAATGGGATCGGGCGTGTCAACCATGAAGGAAGGATCATGGGAAACACCACTGGGACTTACAAAAATTGACGCTGAATTTGCAGATCTCATGATAAAAAATGCTGGAATAATAGATTCTAACCCTGATGCACATATAAAAGAACACAGTGCAGAGGTTCAACTACCATTTCTCCAGTACTTCAACACCGATTTCCAGTTTGTTCCTGTGACCATGTGGATGCAGGACATTGAAACATCTACAGAAATCGGTAACTCAATCCAGAAAACAGCCAGTGAACTTGGAAGGGATGTGGTTGTAATTGCAAGTACAGACTTTACACACTACCAACCCCAAGATGTTGCCCAAACACAGGACATGCAGGTAATCGATGCAATTAAGGCTATGGACGAAAAGTTGATGATTAACCGCGTGGCTCAACTAAATGTCAGCATGTGCGGATACGGACCTGTAGCAGCCACAATGGTAACCACTAAGAAAATGGGAGCAACAAGCTGTGAAGTACTTAAATATGCTACTAGTGGCGATGCAACAGGAGATAAAAGCTCTGTTGTGGCATATGCATCAGCTGTGTTTAGATAAATATCAAAAAAAAGGAAATCTTGCCAGTGAAATTAAAGTATTCAAATTTGAAATTGTAATTTCTTCAGGAATTCATGATCATTATGTTAAATCCAAGGCACGTCACTGCATCAGCACCAGGAAAAACCATTCTGTTCGGTGAACACGCAGTAGTCTACGGCAAACCAGCCATAGCAGCAGCTGTTGACAGAAGGGTTTACGTTTCGATTAAAAAACGTGAAGACTTACGAACTCATGTAAATGTTGAAGATCTCGGAGTATCAGGATTCCTGAACCTTGATAAGGGCAGTATAGAAATTGAGAAGGGTGAAAATAACAGGGAAGGAATACTGAAATACGTACTCGGAGCCCTTAGAAAGACAAATGTTGAAGATGGACTAGAAATAACCATAAAAATCGACATTCCCATAGGTGCAGGGCTAGGATCATCTGCAGCTGTTACAGTTGCAACCATACAGGCAGCAGCTGCATTAAATGACATCAAAATTACAAGGGATGAAATATCAAAACTCGCACACCAGGTAGAACTGGAGGTACAGGGTGCAGCAAGTCCCATTGATACAACACTCAGCACCCACGGAGGTATTATTTACCTTTCAAAGGATGCTGAAGAAGCCATAACCCTGGATATAGACTCTGAAATTCCAATAGTTATCGGCTACACATCCAAAAGAGGTAATACAGGAAAGTTAGTAGAATCTGTGAGGCTTAAAATGGAAACACACCCACAGGTAATGATCCCCCTATTCAATTCAATGGAGGCACTTACCAACGGTGCAAGGGAAGCTCTGACAAATGGAGATCACGAGATGATAGGCGAGTTCATGAATATAAACCATGGACTGTTAGATGCAATAGGAGTTAACACCCAGGAACTGTCAAAAATGGTTTTTGAAGCTCGTAAAACAGGAGCATTAGGATCAAAATTAACAGGAGCCGGCGGCGGCGGAAGTATAATAGCATACTGTCCTGGAAAGATCGACGAAGTTATAAACTGTATCAATGAATTTGAAAATGCTTTCAAAATAAACATATCAAATGATGGCGTGAGATTAGAATGATTTAGGGGTCTTTCATCAAATAAAATTAGAAAAAATGTGATTTATACGATCTCATACGATTAAAGATAAAGGACTTAAAATGTATTTAAATAACAATATTATGGCGGTTGGTTAATTGATAATCTTAAAACTCGGGGGAAGTGTTATAACCCGTAAAGACTCATTAACTCCAATTTTGGATTCATCAAACTTAAAAAGGATCGCCAGAGAAATATCAAACTCATCATATCATAAATTAATAGTTGTGCATGGAGCAGGTTCATTCGGACATCCATACGCCAGAGAATACGCAATAGGTAATAAAATAAACTCATCCGAAGAACTTGTAAGAAAAAGGCAGGGGTTCTCAAAAATACAGAACTCTGTGAATAACCTCAATCAACTGGTATGTCAACACTTATTAGAACAAGAAATTCCAGCGGTTTCAATACAGCCTTCATCATTCATACAAACACGTAACAAAAGAATAATAAAAGCAGATTTGGATCTAATATCCAAATATTTGGATATTGGATTCGTTCCAGTATTGTACGGTGATGTAGTTCTTGACGAGGACGATAAAATTAAAATGGCAGTACTTTCAGGCGATCAGATAGTAAAATATCTCGCAGAGAATTTAAGGCCCGAAAAAGTTGTTTTAGGGTCGGATGTAAATGGAATATACAACAAAGATCCTAAGAAGTATCCTGACGCATCACTTATGAAGGTAGTCACCTCTCATGAAGACCTTGAATCAGCAGACAGTACCCAGACAGTTGATGTAACCGGCGGTATGGGTGGAAAACTCGGTGAACTACTTGAATTGGCTAAAATTGGTATTGAATCAGAAATAATCAATGCAGGTCACGATAATAATGTAAAAAGATCCCTAAATGGCGAAAAAGGAATTGGAACGTTAATAAAAAATGAAAAATGAAGGAAAGAAAATGATTTCAAACAGAAAATTAGAACATTTACTCCTGTGTAAAAACTGCAATGTTGAATACAGGAAGAAAACAGGATTTGAGGAGATAGAACTCGTCCACAAAGCTCTTCCAGAGGTGAACATGGAAGATATAGATATTTCAATAGATATCTTAGGCAAAAAATTAGATTCACCATTTATAATATCTGCAATGACAGGCGGACATCCAGCAGCACTAACAATTAATAGAGAACTAGCAAAGGCAGTAAACACATTAAACATAGGAATGGGTGTTGGAAGCCAACGTGCAGCAGTTCAAAATCCTGAACTGATCCCTACATATTCAATTGTAAGAGAAGAAGCACCATCGGCATTTCTTATAGGTAACATTGGTTGCCAGCAGATCGAACTTGCAGAGAAATCTGTTGAAATGATCAAAGCAGACGCACTTGCAGTACATTTAAACCCATTACAAGAGGCTATACAGCCGGGTGGAGATGTTAATGCAAGTGGACATATCAAGGCAGTAGAAGAGATGTGTAAAACACTTAAAGTACCTGTTATAGCCAAGGAAACCGGTGCAGGCATCAAGGCCGAAGATGCAGTGGCCCTTGAAAACGCAGGAGTCAGTGCAATAGACATTGCTGGCGCAGGCGGCACAAGCTGGGCAGCTGTTGAAACATACCGTGCCAAGGACAGAACCATGGGAAATGTTTTCTGGGACTGGGGAATACCAACTGCAGCAAGCACTGTAGAAGTATGTCAATCGGTTAAGATTCCGGTAATATCATCAGGCGGTATAAGAAGCGGATTAGACGCTGCTAAAGCTTTAGCTTTAGGTGCTGATGCAGTAGGAGTAGCACTGCCTTTACTTAAGGAAGCTTATATTGGTCATCAAGCAGTAATTAATAAATTTAATAAATTTAATGAGGAACTCCGCGTTGCAATGTTCCTTGTTGGAGCATCAAACATAGCAGAACTTAAAAAATCAGCCCTTATAATAAAGGGAGATACTAAGGAATGGCTCAATGAAAGAGGCTTTGAAACAAAAAAATACGCGAGGAGATCATAGAATGAGCGTTGAAATTATAGCAGTTGGAGGATATGAGGAAGTGGGCAAAAACATGTCCGCTGTAAAGGTGGGTGAAGATGTCGTAATATTTGACATGGGAATACACCTAGACAGAATCCATATCCATGAAGACACAGACATAGCGAGAATGCACAGTTTAGACCTTATAGAAAGGGGAATCATACCTGACGACACTCTTATGAAGGATGTTGATGGTAAGGTAAGGGCAATTGTCTTTACACACGGTCACCTGGACCATATTGGTGCAGTTGCAAAACTCGCACACAGGTATGAAGCACCCTTAATAGCCACACCATATACAATGGCGTTAATAGAGAAAACCATAAAAGGAGAAAGGAAGTTCAAGGTAACCAACCCACTTCATGTATTAAATTCAGGGGAGAAGCTTCAAATATCTCCCGA
>PMMY01000215.1 GCA_003162655.1 Methanobacterium sp.
TTCCCCTTGCAGTAATTTCTCCCCTAGAAATCGAAACATCCACTACTTCAGTTTTTGTGGATAGGTTTTTAAGGGAAGAAACAGCTTCTGCACGGGTTTCTAGAAGTATCGCTGTTATAATTAGTCTCCCATTATTGTTGAGTTTTTCATACCCCTTTTTTATCATTTGTGGCAGTTTACCACTGCTCCCACCTATTACAAGTATATCAAAGCTGTTAATTTTATCTAAAATATCTAAGCCATCACCTTCAATAACTTCAACATTCTCTGTTATTCCATGTTTATTAAGATTTTTTTTAGTTGTATCAACAGCCTCATGATTCATATCAACAGAGTACACAGTTTTAGCTCTTTTTGCAAACTCTAGCGTCAGGCCTCCTGTACCACAGCCAATATCCACGACCACATCTTCATTTGTTACTTCTGACTTGCACATGATGATGCATCTAACTTCTTCCTTGGTTGGTCCCGGTACATCAGGGTTTTTAATAAAATCTTGGTCTTTAATCATTCCATTTCACCGGTCCATCGTTCAAACATATTGTTGTCTATTCCTAAGACATCCAGTACTTTCCCTACTATGAAGTCTACCAGTTCACCATTACTTTGAGGTTTATGATAAAATCCGGGCATTGCGGGTAGTATTATTCCTCCTTCTTTACTCACCTTGAGCATATTTTCCAGGTGAACAGATCTTAGAGGGGTTTCCCTAGGTACAATTACCAGTTTTCTTCTTTCTTTAAGAGTTACGTCAGCAGATCTTGTAACTGCATTGTTAGCATATCCATTTGCTATTGCTGAAAGGGTTTTCATAGTACAGGGAACTATTACCATGGATTCAAATTTAAAAGATCCACTGTTAATGGAGGATGTAAGATCTTTTGGAAGGTAATATTCGGATGCTAGCATCTTAATGTCTTCTTCTTTAACTCCAAGTTCATAATCAAGGATTATTTTAGCTGGATCCGTTACTATCAGAGCGGTTTCTTCGCCTAGATCTTTTAAAACTTCAAGAAGCCTTTTACCATAAATTACACCACTTGCACCTGTAATTGCAATTACTATCATTTTTTCACGTCTTTAATTTTTATTCTAGGTATTATTAGCCTATTTTCGACTTTGAAATTTAAAATAAATTTATTTTGGTATTTCAATGTAGTTTTCAAAATTGAATCCGTTTGCAGTATTTGAATATTCATCAGGTAAGTATATACAAAGGTCGGCATGATTGAATCTGGCATCTCTAAGTGTTCTCACTATGGTGGATATTTCACTCAGATTTACTAGGTTTCCATTGGAAGATACATTTGTTTTCATCTCATCGAATGAGGGGTAATCAGGCACATCGATAATAACATACTCAGATGGTATATCCAGTTCTTCTGATATTTCCTGTTCAAATGATTTTATTTTTTTATCTTTTATTTTAAAAACTGCATTTGGATTCTCTAGTTCGTCTAGTTTGAGGGAATAAACCGTTTTGAAAAGTTTTCTATTATCCAACCTATGCATCATGTCTGCTATGGGACCCTTTTGATTTCTTGCTGTGATAATAATATCTGAATCGTCGTATTTGTAGATTTTTTCGGGTATTATATGCCCCTCTTTAAAGAGTTGGTTCAGGCAGCGTCTGAACATTGAGTTAATTATGCGTGTTGTATGATGTTGATAAACACTGGGGTACATAAAGTACCTTGCAAGAAGCATTGATTCAGCAGCCTGTACACCTTTAGCTTTCAGTATGAGATTGTCTTCAAGTTTCATATTGTGTATGAGTCTTTCAACATCTATAACTCCGTATGCAACACCGGTGTAATATGAGTCTCTTAATAAATAGTCCATTCTATCAACATCTAGATCTCCGGATATTATGTGGCCAAGTCTGCCTTCACCACTGATCAGTTTAATTATTTCTTTTGGTACAAATTTTTCTGATAAAATTTCTGATAGTTCTGACTCCAATATTAGCTTGGATGTCAGTTCTTCGTGTGATTTTTCGAGAACAGCTTCTGATACATGTGAAAATGGTCCGTGTCCTGCATCATGTAGTATTGCACATACACGTAACATTTCTCTTTGTTCGTTGGATAATTTCAGGCTATAGGCTAGTCTAGAGGCAAGGTACATAGAACCTATTGAATGTTCAAATCTGGTATGATTGGCACCGGGATAAACAAGGAAGGTAAAGCCGAGCTGCTTTATACGTCTCAATCTTTGAATTTGAGGAGTGTCTATTAATTTAACCTCAAATTCGTTTAGCTGAAGATTTCCATGTAGGCTGTCCCTTATAAATTTCATTTAACCACCTGACATTATTATGTTAGTTCCATCTTCTGTATGTTCCTCTTTTTTGAAGTCTAATTCGTATTTCACTCGTTCAATGACTTCATTCAATGCTGCCTTAGTTTCATTTCTATGGGCTCCAGCAACAACTGCAAGAAACAGTAGATCTCCAGGTGTGAATTTCCCTATGTAGTGTACTACAGCCATCTCGATTATACCATGCTTATCTTTAATATCATTAACAATATCATGAAGCTCATTTTCTGTTTCTTCAATATCTGGAGTGCTGAGATCCATTTGCAAAGTAGTTTTATCAATTTCTTTACCACGTACGATACCTTCAAATGAGAATATAGCACCGCATTCAACGATCTTTGGATTTGTTTTAACCAGTTCCATTAAATCACAGATCTTTATCGACTCTGTACCCTTTTCTATTATTCTTATTATCATTTTATCACATCTTAGAAAATGATGTTTATTAATAGTTAAATCAATAGATTACTACTAATTTTCTGAAACATACTCATTTAACTTCCTTTATTGATAGATGCTGAAGTCTTGAAACACCTTCAATTTCTTTAATTACTTCGCATACAGATATTGGAACCAGCGATTCCCAGTTTTCCCCCTGTAGCATTCTCCTTCTGACTTCTGTTCCCGAGTAAATCTCTCTGTTGTAAAGAGGTGGAATTGTTACTTGGTGTCCTCCTTCTTTAAATAAACGCTGGACTAAAGAATTTCCTGAATAAACATGTTTGAATGGAGGTGTTAACATCTTCACGTGGGCCACCCAGATTGAGTTACATGCTACATCCTGAACCGGTATGATATAGTATTTTGAGGCAGGGATACCATTCTCTGCTAGTGCCTTAGTAAGCATTAATACCCTTTCACCTGCAGTGAATGGGTCTTTAACGGTGTGGCTTAGCT
This sequence comes from Methanobacterium sp., assembly GCA_003162655.1. Lineage (GTDB taxonomy): Archaea > Methanobacteriota > Methanobacteria > Methanobacteriales > Methanobacteriaceae > Methanobacterium_B. The sequence goes on from PMMY01000215.1 coordinate 3,217, forward strand.
GTGCACTCCCTATGCCGATAATAACTTCATCTACATCTTTAAGAATTCTTTTTATAACTTCTAGATGTCCTTCATGAACTGGTTGCATTCTTCCGACAAGTAAACCCCTCATAAGCACCACCATTTTTTAATATAACATCTAAAATCTTAAACTATTCAATAAACGATTATAATGATTTTAACATGTTTATATTTCTCAATCAAAATTAATACCTTTTATTATTGTTTTACAATTAAAATTATTTCACAATCTAACTTAAATAATTTGATTTTTATGCAAAATTTACCATTCCTTACTTTTTATGGTGAAGGAGCAATGATTATCACCCATTGCATAACATTTGGTTTCATTTACAACAAGTTCGTCTTGGAAATGTTCAGAAAATACAGCTTTCAATATTCCTGAATCAAATGCGCACGCTGGCCTTCCTATTGGTGGCAGACTTTTACACTCAAAACAATCCGTAACATTGATGGTAAGTGGGTTTAAATTTGTAATCGCAACCTTTCCCAGGTTGTGGGTTTCCCAGAACACTTTTATATTCTCTGCGAGCTTGTTAATATCAGTATCCTTAATTTTATCGTAGAGTGTTTCTCCGACCTTAACACCTGCTTCATACAGAATTGGGTCGATATCTATTCCCTGCCTGATAAGTGAAATGCGTATGGTAAGGAATATGAGCCTGAAAAATTCGTAAGGATCGCCAGTACTGTCTATGTAATTAGTAATATAATCTTCTATATTTTCTGTTACAACCTTTTTACCCGATAATTTGCCTAGGTACTCCGATTTAATAAAGAATATCTTTTTACGGGCGTCTAATGGATCTGTTTTTGAACCAATGATGCCTTCATTTGCCATCCTTCTTAGATGGACAGATACAGTTGATTTAGCCTTTCCTGATAGTTCTACAAGTTGATCAAAATTAAGTTCTCCCTTACGGAGCATTGATAATATTTTCACCCTAACTGGGCTGTTAATAGCATAAATTCCTTCAGATGTAGAGAACAATTCTATTTGCATCTCTTGGAATGGGTCTTTTTTATCCATTTAATCACTGTACCGTTTTTTTAAGTTCGTAACATATTCTTTTCTTTGGAATTATTATGACAATCGTAACTTATAAATACTCTTGTTCGTATATAAAAGAACATTCGTCTTTGAACGAACAGTAAAAAATTTGTATCAAATAAACTAAGAAATTTTGGAGGAGTAATAGTATGCCTGAAAAATTGGATATGTTTTGTTACCAGTGTTCCCAAACTGCAATGGAAACCGGATGTACTGTTAAGGGAGTCTGCGGCAAGGAAGCTACAGTAGCTAGATTGCAGGACAATTTATTATTTTCAATGAAGGGAATATCAGCCTATTTATACCATGCAAGGGAGTTAGGATACACTGACCCAGAAGTGGATGAATTTCTTGAGAGGGGATTCTATTCAACTTTGACCAATGTTAACTTTGACCCTGGAGAATTTGTTAAACTAGCAACAGAATCTGGGATGATGAATATTAAGGCAATGCAGTTGTTAAAAAAGGCTCATATAGAAACCTATGGAGAACCAACGCCAACAGAAGTTAAGGTTGGTTCAATAAAGGGTAAAGGGATTATCGCAACCGGTCACAGCATGAAGGCCCTTGAAGAATTATTANNCAATGTATAAACACATTCAGAACTTCTACCTGCACATGGATATCCTGAACTTAGGAAGTACAAACATTTAGTTGGACAGATAGGAGGGCCATGGTTCGACCAGAAGAAGACCTTTTCAAAATATCCTGCAGCAATAGTTGGAACATCAAACTGTGTATTGATACCTACAGATGATTACAAAGAACGGATGTTCACAGTTGGAGTTGCACAACTTCCAGGAGTTAAACACATAGAAGATTATGATTTCTCACCAGTTATTGAGACTGCAAAATCACTACCAAATCTTGAAGATGAACCAAGAGAAACTGTTCTTACAACAGGATTTGGAGCTTCAACCATACTATCACTTGCAGGAAAGATAAAAGAGCTGGTAGGAGCGGGTAAAATCAAACACTTCTTTGTTGTTGGAGGTTGTGACTCACCAAAACCGCAGGCAACCTATTACACAGAGTTCGTTAAGAACCTCCCTGAGGACACAATTGTACTTACCTTAGCGTGTGGAAAGTATAGGTTCAACGAAATGGAACTAGGGGATATTGAAGGAGTACCTAGGTTAATAGATCTTGGACAGTGTAACGATGCAATAGTTGGAATTGACGTTGTTGTAGCATTATCAGATCTTTTCGGCATGGAAATAAACGATTTACCACTCACATTCGTTTTAAGCTGGATGGAACAAAAAGCAGCAGCAATACTTTGGAGTCTACTTGCTCTAAACATTAAAAATATGTATCTGGGACCGATAATCCCAGGATGGGTTAATGAAGATATATTAAATGTTTTAGTAGAAAATTATGGTTTAACTCCAGTCGGTGACCCTAAAGAAGATATAAAGAAAATGTTAGGTTAAAGAAATAATATAACCTTTTTATTTTATCTTTATTTCTTTTGGATACTATTTTTTTTTAAATCCTTTTTATCATCATATTAAGCGCTAAAATTCCAACCCAAGCTAAAGATGTGAATACAGCAGCCCATTCTAAACCAGGAACAGTTGAAGTGGGGTTTAAATTGCTTAAGATATTTTTATTAACTGATAATAAGTACAGGAAGCTCTGATCGATAATTATTACCAAAAAACCAAAATATGCTACTCCCCGAATGAATTTAGGACTATAAAATAGTGCCAAGTTTAGGAATATTATAATTATAAATAGCAAAATAAAAACACCAGCTGCGGCTATCAAGTGCTGCTGA
>PMMY01000006.1 GCA_003162655.1 Methanobacterium sp.
GGTTATGATATTTTAAATCTGAGGAAGTCATCAAGGCAGTGGAATTTTTTCTCATCAACATTGTAAGAACTATCCATCCGGTAAAATAAATTACTATTCTGATAAAGAAAAATGGAATATTTAGCCATGCTTTTTTCCCTTCTATCACCTTATCTGATACATTATTATCCGTCCAACTGTATAAATTATGAATGCCGAAATAGATAAGGAGCATAAGCACAAAGGCAACCGGAAGAAAGGTTGTCATGCCATCAGGTAATCTCTGGAGCACAGTATGCCATCCCGACTGAGCAACCCTGTGAACTGCAAGGAAGAAAGCCGCACCCAGTGAAAGCCCCATGAAATACTGATTATTGAGCAGAACATTAGCCCAGATCCTTGAAGGTCCAGGCTTGGAAATAAAAATTGCTGCCAGTGAAACCAGAATGCCTCCTGCAATGAGAATTAATAGTAAATTACGGTACTTCTGCTTAAAATCAAATTGTTCGTCCATCATTACAGTATTCTTATTATCTGATTTCTATAGTATGAATTCCTGATAAAAGCGACCTTATTCTGCTTAATGTGGTCTCTTCATCTTCAGCTTCAACAAGAATAACAAATCTGTCATCCGTAATTCTCTCCTCTACAGGTTCGAACCTGATTTCAGGTTTCAGTTTCGATCTGATCAGCATTGCAGCAACCATTGACAGACCCGCAAAAAGAACTGTAACTTCGAATGTTATCGCNNCAGGCCTGAAAACCAAAAGCGAGTAATGCACCGATGGCCCCAAAGATAAATCCCACAACCGGGATCCGCGACCGTTTGATTGACAAGGCTTCATCGAGGCCATGAACAGGGAAGGGAGAGAGAACGTCAGTGATGATCTCCTTATTGTCACGAAGTTTTCTGACTGCCTGGAGTAATGGAACCTCATCATCAAAAGATATTAATATATTATTCCGTTGTATCATGGCTTAAATCTGTTTTTTGTTGATGCCTGGCTCCAGTTTTCAGGATCGACTTAACTTCGGAAATTGAAATGACGGGGAATATGCGTATAAAGAGAAGAAAGGCAGTGAAGAAGATACCCAATGTCCCTATTAATAAGCCGAATTCAACAATAGTAGGCTTATACATCGTCCAGCTCGAAGTAAGATAGTCCCTGTGAAGAGAAGTTACAATTATCACGAAACGTTCGAACCACATACCAATATTAATCACAATTGACAATAAGAAGGTAAAGACAAGGCTTTTGCGAAGCTTTTTTATCCAGAGTAACTGTGAAGAAAATACATTGCAGCCAATCATTATCACATAAGCCCACCAGTATGGACCGGTAGCCCTGTTCATAAATGCGTAGTGTTCGTATTCATTCCCGGAATACCACGACATAAACATCTCTGTCATATATGCCAGAGCAACAATTGAGCCTGTTGCAATAAGAATTTTGTTCATGTTCTCCACATGACTCTCAGTAATAAAATCCTCAAGTCCCATGGTCTTTCTAGTGATTATAAGCAGGGTCTGCACCATAGCAAATCCCGAAAATATTGCACCCGCAACAAAGTAAGGAGGAAATATAGTGGTGTGCCATCCCGGAACAATTGATGAGGCAAAGTCCATACTTACTATGCTATGCACAGACAGAACCAGAGGAGTAGCAATTGCAGCCAGCATTATAGATGTGATCTCATGCCTGTGCCATCCTCTTGCAGATCCTTTCCATCCGAAGCTCAGGAAATTATAAATGTTCTTTTTTAATCCTTTTTTGATCTTGTCACGTAAGGTGCCGATATCCGGTATCAATCCAACATACCAGAATACCAGAGATATGGTAAAATATGTAGAAATTGCAAAGACATCCCATACAAGTGGAGAATTAAAGTTCACNNAAGGGAATATGAAAAATGTAAGAAGCGGACGTCCGAGATGAATAAGAGGGAAAAGGGCGGCACAGATAACAGCAAAGATGGTCATAGCTTCAGCCGAACGGATGATACTGTTTCTCCATTTCTGTCGGAAAAGCAGGAGAATTGCAGAAATAAAGGTACCTGCATGACCGATTCCGATCCACCATACAAAAGTGGTTATTTCAAAAGCCCAGCCAACAGTCCTGTTTTCTCCCCATGTACCTATCCCCTGCCATACTGTCCAGAAAATCATGAATACCCCAAACAACATAGCCAGTCCGGCTATGGTCATCCCCATATACCAGAATTTTCCAGCTTTATTCATCATCGGGTTAAGGATGTCGCTGGTTATGCTCCCGTNNCTCCCGTAACTCTTGCTTCCTTCAATTAAAGGGGTCCGTAGTGGAGATTGAAGCATATTAATAAGTATTGGTACCTATACAATTCTGTTTTTTATTTTAGTAAAATAATTGACTGAAGGCATGGTAAACAACTCCTCAAGGAGATTATACCTCCGTCCGCTGTTAATCAACCTGTTCAATTCGCTCTTGTGATCCTTCATATCTCCAAATACAATTGCATTTGCCGGACAGCTCTGGGAACAGGCTGTCTGGATCTCATTTTCATGCAGAGCCCTGTTCTCGTATTTAGCCTTTAACTTAGCAGCCTGGATTCGCTGAACGCAGAAGGAACATTTCTCAATCACCCCCTGGGCCCGAACCGTTACATCCGGATTCAGAACCATCCGCCGTAGGTTACCTGTCATTTCTTCTTTATCTCTCAGATTGCCCGAAAGTGTTCCTGCTGAACTGTAATTGAACCAGTTAAATCTTCTGACTTTATAGGGACAGTTATTATTGCAGTAACGGGTTCCAAAGCAGCGGTTGTATATCATCTGGTTTAAACCCTCAGAACTATG
>PMMY01000051.1 GCA_003162655.1 Methanobacterium sp.
AAATTCATGAAGATGCTGATGAAGCATGAAGTTCCTAAGATAAATGGCGATGGAACCGTTTCACGCGATTTTACATATATCGACAATGTGGTTCAGGCAAATCACCTGGCATCTGTTGTGCAGAATAAAGAGGCTTTGAATCAGGTTTATAATGTTGCCCATGGTGAAAGAACATCACTAAATCAGTTATACTCCTTTATACGTGCACTTGCAGCTGACTTCGACAGCAGTATACTAAAGATCGAGCCAATATATGGTCCTTCAAGAGAGGGAGATATACCACATTCACTTGCATCAATTGAAAAGGCAAAAAAACTATTATACTATTCTCCGACATTTAATGTGGAGCAAGGCCTTAAAGAGGCAGTAAAATGGTATTGGGAAAATTTGTAACATTTGTTACAACACATATCAGAATAATCTCAAAATCAGTCAGATACTATATTCAGAAATGTGACTGACGATGCGATAGCATTATAAATAGTACAGTAATTCAGTATGATCAACAGTTTAAAGCATAAAATAATACAGGTTTTCAGGAAGCATTCTTTACCAAGGTGGTTTGTACTTGTAATTGATATTTCAGCTGTTTTTCTTACTTTTCTGCTTTCATACTTGTTNNGGATTACGATATGATAGAAACAATTAAAGGTCGGGTTATCAGGGTTTTTAAGAATCATTCATTGCCCAGGTGGTTGGTGCTTCTTTTAGATTTGAGTACTGTCTTTTTCTCTTTCCTTATTGCATACATGCTCAGATATAATTTCGAAGTTGAAACTTTTCAGATTTCGATGGTATCCAAACAATCATTTTTTGTTGTTATTATTTATGCACTCTTTATACTAATTTTCAAATCGTATGTCGGAATGATCAGGCATACCACAATAAGAGATGCATATAAAATCATATTGACAAACATAATTGCTCTTATAGTTCTGTTTATCATCACATTGCTTAGTAGAAAAAATGGTTGGAATCCAATTTTGGATATTCCGCTTTCAATTCTGCTAATTCATTCAGGAGCTGTAACAATACTGCTTTTCTTTTTCCGGGTATTTGTAAAAATATTTTATGAATTTGCGTCTTCATCCTCCAGGGATCGCAGAAACGTACTAATCTATGGATCGGGGGAAACAGGTATCCTGGTAAAACGACTTCTTGAAGGTGATCCTAAAAATAAGTACAGACTAAAGGGTTTTATAGATGATGACAAAAAAATTCAGGGAAAGAAAGTTGATGGTTACCCGGTTTTTTCGCGCCAGGTTCTTACAAAAGATTTTATTGAGGATGAAGATATCCAGGTTTTTATTATAGCGATTAACAACCTTCTCCCGACTAAGAAAAAAGAAGTAATCGAATCAATGATTGGTTTTGGATGCGAAATACTTGACACACCATCATTCGATAGCTGGATGAATGGTCACCTTGAAGTTAAAAACCTTAAAAAAGTTAAATTTGAGGATCTGCTAGGAAGAGACCCTATTAAACTTGATCTTGATAAAATTCAAAATGGATTAACAGGCAAGACGATACTTGTTACAGGAGGCGCCGGATCTATCGGATCTGAAATAGCGCGACAACTTACACGGTTTAATTCAAAACAAATAATTATTGTTGATCAGGCTGAGACCCCATCTTTTTATCTCGGTGAGGAATTGAAGGCCAAATTACCAGGCTGTAATTTCAGAACAATAATCGGAGATGTCACACGCGCCGACGACATGGAAATAATCTTTAAAAAATACAAACCTGAAATTGTTTTTCATGCGGCAGCTTATAAACATGTTCCTATGATGGAAATTCACCCTCATCAGGCTTTCAGGGTCAATGTAGGCGGCACAAAAATTATTTCTGAGTTAGCGATAAAATACCAGGCTGAAAAATTTGTAATTATATCTTCCGACAAAGCAGTAAACCCAACGAATGTGATGGGTGCAACAAAAAAGATTTGTGAGTTACTGGTACATGCTCAATCAAACCGAAAAGGAATTAGTACTCAGTTTATTACTACCCGTTTTGGAAATGTACTCGGGTCAAATGGTTCTGTAATTCCGCTCTTCAACAAACAGATTGCCGATGGCGGACCAGTTACAATAACCCATCCCGACATAACTCGTTACTTTATGACTATTCCGGAAGCATGTCAGCTTGTTCTGGAGGCTGGCTTCATGGGCAACGGCGGCGAGATTTACATTTTTGACATGGGCGAACCTGTCAGGGTCATGGATGTCGCAATAAACCTTATACGATTGTCAGGACTTGAACCTTATAAGGATATCCAGATTAAGGTTATTGGATTGCGTCCCGGTGAAAAATTATTTGAGGAACTATTTGCAGCAGATGAACCAATGATGCCGACTCACCACCCTAAGATCAGTATAGCCCAGGTGGCTGAGAGTGATTTCGAAAATATTCATATCAGAATTGAACATGTGCTTGCGTCTCTTAACAACATGACAGAAACAAGGGTTATTGAGGAGATGCAGGATATTGTACCCGGTTATAAAAGTAAATTTGAGCTAATTAACAATAACTAGAGCCTGAGAATTTTTCGAATCAGAAAACCTCTCATTCAAGTTGAATATTTGCATTTGAAACTACNNGAAGAAGAACGGTTATACATGCTGGAAGCCCTGAGTTGCGTACATAAAGTTAAAATAAATTCGGGCAGCGGTATTCTTGATTTCCTTGGCGATATGAGGGATCTTAAACCTGAGATCTTTGTAGTAAATGAGGACGGTCATACACCCGAAAAGGAGCAGATATGTTGCGACCTGGGGATTGACTATAAAATTCTAAAGCGAATACCACATGCAAACCTGCCGGTACGTTCTACCACTTCATTGAGGAAAGAAACACCTATCCCTTATAGAATTGATCTTGCAGGTACCTGGATTGATCAGCCNNAACGAAAGGTCGGGAATGGCTACTTCCACAAGAAAAAAAGCCATTGAGCTATGGAATGACAATCTCCCAATGGAGAATCCTGAGAAGCTTGCAAAAATACTATTCAGGTATGATAATGATCCGGGTACAAAAGATGTCAGCGGATCACAGGATTCAATCGGTATTACCATTCCCGGAATAAACAGATTCTATTATGATAAGGAAAAGTACTGGCCCTC
>PMMY01000306.1 GCA_003162655.1 Methanobacterium sp.
AGGATTTTAATTTTTTAATCTTTTATAAATAAAAGAATTTAAAATTAATATTTATGATTTTGGAAAGTTTATCATTCCATTTGATTGTATTTCCAGTTCACCATCTTCTACAAGTTGTTGAACAACTCCTTCAATGCGTTTTGCAGTTGCACCACGTGTCACCTTGATTCCAAACAGCCGGGAGGTCTGTCTAACAACTTCAGCCATAGGGGATGCAAACTGCGTTCTTATAACAATCTTTGCTGCTTCAGCAATTTCATCATCACATATAAGGTTTATTTTTGCAGGGGGGTCTCCTGAACGACGACGAACTAATATGCCCCGATTCTTAGGATATAAAAATTCATCTTTTACTCTCACATCTCCATTTTCATTGGCTAAGTTTATAGCATCAGTTATAGAGTCTTGAATTCTTTTGCCTGCTCTTTTAATTCCCCATGCAACCCTGATACGTCTCACTACTTCACTAATATGTACTGGACCTTCCAAATCAACTATCTGGATCACAACATTAGCAAGTTCGGGGGTTGATTTTTCGTGGATCTGACCATTTACAGGAATGCAAAGTTCATTGCAAATGTTATAATCCTTTACAATATCCGGATCTGATTCCTCCTCTATAATAACCTCATTAAGTTGTTTTTTAACTGTGTTCTTTTCATTCTCTGTTGTTAATCCTGAACTTTCTGATAATGGTTCTACATCTCCAAAGTTGTCATCGTAAACAGGTAATTCATCAGGTAATTCATTTATGGTGATTGTTGGTCCCTTTTGATGATGCAATTTCTGTTCGTATGAAGGTTCATATTCATTTTCAATTTTGTCTTCAACAATATCTTCTACAGATCTTTGTTTTGNNTCGGATTCAGCACGGTTTCTGTACCAATCTGTTGACCAAACCCTGTAGATATGCCATCCAAGACCTTCGAGTACTTGCTGGCGGAGTCTATCCCTGTCCCTTGCAACGGGTGAGCTGTGATAACTTTCTCCATCACATTCTATACCAACTAAATATCTTCCACTGTCGGTTGGATCGAGAACTGCAAGATCTATTCTGAAACCTGCACAACCAACCTGTTTATTTACACTGTAATCATGGGCTTTAAGAAATTCATATATGGAATCTTCAAAGGCAGTTTCTGTATCTTCTCCAGTTATATAGGTAGTATCTAGTCTTTTTGTCTCTGAATATTTGAGGAATGACTTCAGTGCCCTTAGTCCGAAGGCAGCATTTTCGCTCAAGTTAATTTCAGAGTATCTGAAGTTTGAAAATACGACACATTTTTCCCTTGCACGTGTGATCAGTACATTCAAACGTCTTTCACCTCCTTCTCTGTTGAGAGGGCCGAAGTTCAGGCTTAAATGTCCATTTTCATCCTTTCCATATCCCACACTGATGAATATGACATCACGTTCATCTCCCTGAATTGTTTCAAGGTTTTTAACGAAGAAATGTTCATCCATATCACTGCTGAAGTACTTCTCAAGTTTAGGCTGTTTTTTGAGGTACAGTTCAACCTCTTCCAGTATTGTCTGCTGCTGTTTGATATTGAATGTTCCTATACCCAGACTTTTAGTTTCCCCATATCTTTGGTAGTGATCTCCAGCTGCTTCCACCACACTTCGAGCTTCCATTCTATTTGATGAACTTCTACCACGATCATAAACTGTGTCTTCCATATACTCGAACTTCAAACCAAGGCTGAGTGTTTCATGGCATGGTGAAGGATAAATTAGGAGATTGTTATCGTAAAATTCTTGGTTTGAAAGCGCAATAAGGGATTCATGTCTGCTTCTGTAGTGCCACCTGAGCATTTTAGTAGGGAATCTCCCCTTACAGAGGTGAAGTATACTTTCCATATCGGATAGAGAGGCTATTTCATAGTCTTCATCCTCAACTGTTTCTAACATAATATCAAAGAATGATGTAGGGGGCAGCTGCCGAGTATCTCCCATAACAACCGCTTGTTCGGCCCTTAAAAATGCTCCAAGCGCATCTTCAGGTTTTACCTGACTGGCTTCATCAAATATTACCACGTCGAATCGAAGATCCTTGGAATTTTTTGGATCTATGAACTGGGCAACTGAAAGAGGACTCATCATGAAACAAGGTTTTATTTTCTGTATAAGTCCACCTGCATTAGATAATAGTTTCCTGATAGGCATGTGCCCTCTTTTCCTGTTGAACTCGCTCAACAGAATTCCTAATTCTGAGTTGCGAGAAGCAGCACTGTTTATCTGAGGCCTGTGACTAGATAATATGTTGGCTATTCTTCTACGATTTAATGAAATAACATCTCTGTCAAGGTCAATGAACCTGTCGATTTTACGCTCGTGAATCTCACCTATAAAGTTTGATAAAACCGGGTTGTTTAGGAAGGCATTTCTTAAAAGATCATCTGCAAAGTTAGCAGTTAAACATGGAATTATATCTTCAATTTCAATTCTATCTGCTTTAATTAATTCTATCACTGGATTTGAGATTTCGTTAGGGTTTTCAGCTAAAATAGCTGTTAACTGAGACCATTTTTGAATTAGGGGCATTCCGTCTTGGAAGTTCTCCATTTTGGATTCCATTGCACTGAAATGCACATATCTCAGCTTCTGTCCAAAAACCAGTTCTTCATCAATTGCAACATATTTTTTAATCCCATTATAAACCTTTAAAAATGATTTGTAATCTTTATTAAGCTTTTGAATCGTACCGTTGATCTTGGCTGTATCTGGTTTGTTTTCAATAATGTTCAGGGTTCTTTCTGTTATCTTGCCAGTTTTTATAAGTTTTTTAATTGTCAACATCCACTCAGCAAGTTCCTTTATAGTATCAAGATCGGTTCTTCTTCCCTTCCACTCTTTTCCGAATACTGCCCTGGCTTCAGAATCTAATTCATCTATCTTATTTAAAATTTCTTGACAATCGATCAGCTCTCCAAGGTCTTTAATTATTACAGCGTCATCACTAAGAATATCATTTTTGTAAAGCTGTGCAATTCTGTCTTTAGACTTTTTATACCTGCCCCTGAATGTTTTCAAGAATTTTGAAGATGTTTCAACATATTCGTCGTGTAAATGCCGGATATCAGTCTTTAAAACTCCTTTATTGAATCTTTTTTTCAGCTTTTCATTGTTAGAATTATATGCCACTAACAAATCGATAATCTTGATTATATCGCTTCTTCCAATATCCCAAACCGGATTGTATAATACCTCATGGTTGGTAGTGACGGGTGATGCAATTAAAAGTGCTATTTTAATTGAGTTGTCCATTTCTCCTTTGTTTAATGGTTTTCTAATTCCCGTTAACTCGACGAGTTCGTATAAATCTACTTCAATATCGTTAAGTGAGGATATACATTTTTTAAGGAGTTCGTTAATATCTTCCTTATCCGTGGGAAGAATGGTACCCGGTTGAGTGTTAAACCATGGATTTTCTGAAATGGGTTTAAGGGGTTGAATAACTTCTGAAACATTTTTAAGGGTTGAAACAGCATTTTTCCATTCTTTTGAACTGTAATTTTCAGGTTTAATAATATGTGCACGAGGAATATTTCTTTTAACCCTTTTGAAGTGTTGAATTGCTTCCTCTTTCATACCGAATAATTGGAATGGAGAAAACCCAGATTTTCCGAGGGGTGTGTGAAGAACATGGTTGTACTGATTCAGCTCCATTTTGAGTTTTTCAAGTTCGTCAAATTCTTCATCAAAAGAACGCATAGTCTCCTTGTGACTATAAATACTCCTTTCAAGTCCTTTTAAAACATTCTTCTTGTTAGATTTGTGACTGTGCAGTTCAAGGCAAAACTCTCCCAGTCCAATACTGTCAAGACGGTCTTTAACAACTTCTAATGCTGCCATTTTCTCACTGACGAATAGAACTGTTTTATCATTCGCAATTAATTCAGATATAAGGTTTACAATGGTCTGGGATTTACCAGTACCTGGAGGTCCCTCCACCACCATATTTTTACCTGATTTTGACTCTTCTATAACAGCTATCTGAGATGAATCTGCATCAACAACATGATAAACATCATTTGATCTGAGTTTTTTATCAACATCCTCTTCATGGAATTCTGGACCATCCAGATCTTGAGGATGATCAAATAAAGCTTGGATTATTGTATTTTCTGTAAATGATAATCCTCCCCAGCTTTCGGGGTCCAGATCTTTGTACATCACAAACTTCGTAAAACTGAAGAAATTCAGATAAATATCATAAACAACATTCCAATTCTTTTTCGGTTCAATAGCTTCAACAACAGATTCAAAGTAATGGTATATTCCTTCCTTTTGTTCGGGCATCTCAAAATCTGGTAATTCAATTCCCTGTTCAAGGAGTTTTTCCTGTAAGGAGATGTTGGGTATGATGTCCTCACCCGTCCATACCAGTTTGAAGGATCCTCTAACCTTTTTACGTTCAAGTGCTACAGGGATGAGGATAAGGGGTGCCTTGCGCTTAACACGGGGTTCACTACTTTCAGTCCATTCAAGGAAACCTAATGCCAGATATAAGATGTTGTAGCCCTGTTCTTCAAGTACAGATTTTGATTGCTGGTTAATGTAAAAAAGACGTTTTTGAAGTTCTTCTGCTTCATGAATGGTCTGAAGTAGGAGGTTTCTATGTTTACTTGCGACCTTCTGGTTTGGTAACGGTAATTTCCACAACAAAGAGGCTTCTCTGTCGCTTATATCTAATGGTTTTAGCTTTAATTCACCATCCACTGAGTTATCGACGTTTATTTCAGATTCATTCTCATTGTTAAGATTCTGCGCTTCACTTTGTTCATCAACTTCATTGGGTTTAATATCCTTTTTCCTAGTTTCATTGGCCTGTCTAGGAATGAATTGCATTTTTTTATCTTCTAAAACCATTAACTGATAGATTTCCGTGGGAATCTCGTCAACCACCCTAATGGATCTGACCTGGGGTTTGAAGTTGAGAAGCTTATTTCTCATGGTTAAATCTAGCAAATTTTTTCTGAGTGCACCTATCTTAACTTCTATGTTTACGTTTGCTGATTCTTCCATTTTGATACCTCAAAAACTAATTTGATGATATTATAATCTTAAAAAAGTATCTTGCTCTTATATGGCATAAGTTTTTCTATTAATTATATCATAATCCTATCTTATTCAATAATTAATCTTATCATAATTCCATGAAATGATTGTTAGATATATTTTAAGAAATTTTATGATTTTAAGTTAAAACAATTGATAAAAAATTGAATAAAAAAATTTATG
>PMMY01000032.1 GCA_003162655.1 Methanobacterium sp.
AGGGATGGTGGCCACTAATGGGATACAGAGATTCAAATCCAACTAAAAAAGGCACTAAAATGAGTTACCATCCATTAAATTATAACTTGCCCGAAACAAGGGAGGATGTTTATGAAATTATTCTGGGTACAATTTTAACACAAAACACTTCTTGGACATCTGCAGAAAATGCCTTATTAAATCTTAAAGCTTTAAATGTTATTGACCCTGAAAATTTGTTAAATTTGAATGAAGATATTCTTAAAGAAGCCATAAGATGTGCTGGATTTCTTAATCAAAAGGCCGAATATATAAGAGAGGTCACAAAATTTTATATTTCATTAGAAGGTGAAATTCCAGCCAGAAAAGAAATTCTGAGGGTTAAAGGAGTTGGAAATGAAACAGCTGACTCCATCCTACTATACGCATATAAACAACCAGAATTTGTGGTTGATTCATATACCAAAAGGATTTTCGTATATCAAGGTTTAATTGACTATAACGATAATTATAATAATATTAAAAATCTCTTTGAATCACATCTATCCAAGGACAAGATTGTTTACAATGAATACCATGCCCTAATTGTAGAGCACGGCAAGAGGTATTATAGTAAAAAACCTTATGGAATAAATGATCCACTCATTTAGGTGTTATATCAACATATTATACCAATTGATAGATGAATCATAATGATAATCTAAATTAATAAAATAAGATGTGGAGAATACAAAATGTCTAACATTACATTTTCAGATATTAGTATTAAATTTATTAAATTAACTTTCAAGTCACTTTTTTTTATGGCAAAAACATGCAGGAAATTACCACTAATTTCAAAAGTTGTGGACAAATTACTCTTTGAAGGTGATGATATCCAAGTACTCCCAAGGAATGGAACTATCAACATGTTAAGGACTGAAAATATTGAGATTAACCTGGATATTCCTGTTTGTGAGGATGTTGTGCTCCCAAATGATGTTTTAAAGAAAATTATCAATAGATCAAGCAATCATTTCATAATAGACTTCTGCATATACAGAGTATCATCTGATTGCAAGGGATTATTCCCATAGTTTGGGATGTTTATTTCTTGGTATAGGGGCAAAAAGGATATCAAAGAAATTGGGTAGGGTTGTAAATACTGATGAGGCTCTAGAACATGTTGATAAATGTCAAGATGCCGGATTAGTGCATATCATTGGTAGAAACAAAATAGACAGTATCTGGTTAAACACAGGACCCAAAGACGAGCTTTTATCCATCTGCAACTGCTGTCCATGTTGTTATCTATGGAAAATGAACCCAGAAATTCCAGAAAGTATTAGTAATGATTTAACGCCGATGATAGGTGTTGAGATCTATTTGGATCTCGAACTATAGTGGGTGTGGAAAGTGTACAGAAGGTATCTGTTTCGTAAATGCAATAAAGTTAAAGGATGGAAAAGCAGAAATACGTAGTGAATCTTGTCTTATCTGCGGAAGATGTGCTGAAATCTGTGAAAATCAGGCCATAACAATATTAATGGCACAAGATGCTGTTGAGCGTTCTATTAAACGGGTTGAAAAGTTAGTAGATATTGAATCGTAATGAAAATAACATTTATATTATTTCACCAATCATTTCGATCAGATATTTATTAGTACTGTTAATTTTACCCTTCTAAAACATGAGTTTCTAACAATTCATTATTATTTATACTTCTAGTTTCATATAATCTTACAAGTGATCATCAAAGTTAAAAAACGTGATAAAATGGAATTCCCAGTTACAAGAATGAGGAGATTACGGAAAAATCAGAACATTCGAACCATACTAACAGAAACAAAACTGAATCCAGAGGACTTTATATATCCTTTGTTCATAAAAGAGGGCCTTGTTGATGGTCAAAAAGAACATATTAATACCATGCCTGGGCAGTACAGATATTCATTGAATGATGCAGTTGAGGAAGGGTCGAAACTTGAAGAAATAGGATTATCATCTGTAATTCTATTCGGAATGCCGCTTATTAAGGATGAAAAAGGTTCGATGGCCTACAATAAGGATGGAATAGTTCAGCAAGCTGTTCGTAAATTCAAAGAAGAAACTGATCTAGTTGTAATTACGGATGTTTGCATGTGTCAATACACATCTCATGGGCACTGTGGAATAATAAGAGAAGATGAAATTTTGAATGATGAGACTCTCAATTACCTTTCCAAAATAGCATTAAGCCATGCAGAAGCAGGTGCTGATATTGTTGCACCTTCAGATATGATGGACGGTAGGGTTGCATCTATAAGAAAGACCCTTGATTTGAATGGCTATTATGACACCATAATAATGTCATACTCCGCCAAGTATGCTTCATCCTTCTATGCACCCTTCAGGGATGCTGTATGTTCAACACCTTGCTTTGGTGATAGAAAAACCTATCAGATGAGTACTTCAAATTCACAAGAAGCCATTAGAGAAACTAAAATGGATATTGAAGAAGGTGCTGATATTGTGATGGTTAAACCGGCCATGCCTTGCCTTGACATTATAAAATTAGTTAAAGATGAATTTAAAATGCCAACAGCTGCATATCAGGTGAGTGGAGAGTATGCAATGCTAAGAGCAAGTATCGATGCCGGTTACCTAACATCTGATTCTATTTATGAATCATTGTTGTCTATAAAAAGGGCTGGTGCAGATCTTATAATTACACATTTTGCACCTGAATTTTTAGAAGGATGCATTTAAACATCGATAAAGATCTCTGAAAAATTCATTCCAGATTATTTAAATTAACAATAAAATTCTTAAGAATAAATAAGAAGGAGTAATTGAGTTGGATCCTGATTTCATTACAAAAACAGCCCAAATAGCATCAGTATTAGAAGTAAGTGGACATCCAAAACCAGGAAACGTTCACAGAACCCAAGACTTCCCTGATATGGTCTTTGAAGACTTTTTAATAAGTGGTATTGTAATAGGAGACACCATGAAAAAAGCTGCTAATAGAGGGCTTAAATTTGGCCCAGACTCATTGGATAAGATTGAAATAGGAAAATTAATAAAGGAAGCTGTTATTGAAACTAATAAATGGGTTGCCAACAATACCAATTTAGGAATTATAATGCTTTTAACTCCCCTATCTGCTGCTGCAGGAATGAGCAGTGATATTGATGAACTTCAGGATAATGTGGATCGAATAATGAGGGACACAACTCCATATGATGCTGCTAACCTTTACGATGCAATCAATATTGCTGATGCTGGTGGAATGGGAGAGAAAGATGAGTTAGATGTTGGAAATGATGATTCTAAAAAACAGCTTATTGATAAAGGCATCAATATGTACGATGTTCTTGATCTATCTGCTCAGTGGGATATGCTTGCATTCGAACTTACAAGAACCATGCCCATAACGTTTGAAATTGGTTATCCTACATTTAATGGTGTTAAACAAACCAACAACATAAACAATGCCACAGTGCAGACATTTTTAACCATTCTCTCGATTTATTCCGACACCCTAATAGCAAGGAAGTTCGATGTGGAAACAGCTCAAAAAGTTTCAGAAGATGCTCGTTTAATAATCGCAGAAGGCGGGATCTTAACTGATAAAGGTACAGATATGATAAATGAATTTGATAAAGAACTTGTTAAAAAAAATTTAAATCCTGGCACAACAGCTGATCTAACTGCATCTTCTGTAATGGTTGCTCTTCTAGACGAATATATGGATAAATTTTAAACATTTGGTTAAATTAATTGATATTAAATCAAACTTAATTATTAGGTTGATAAAAATGAACGATTCTGAACTAGAGAAGGTTATAGATGAATTACATATCTACGAAAAAAAGGTTCTGAAGGGCTTGGAAACGGAGGGATACGAAGCAACACCAGAAGAGATAGTTGAATCACAGAAAATGGATATAAAATCCGTGATGAGCGCTGCAGGAATACTTGAATCCAGAGGATTGATAGAGGTTCAAAAGGATGTAAAAGATCTTGTGAGCCTAACAGATGATGGTAAACAATATGCTAAGCACAGATTACCTGAAAGGATCATATTAAAATCTTTAGGCTTGAAAAATTATCNNGAAGGAAATAGGCCAAGAAACCGGTTTAGATGCTTCTGAGGTAAAAATCGCAATTGGATGGCTTTTAAGAAAGAAATGGGCAATAATTAACCATGGAATTGTAGAAATTACCGATGAAGGTAGAAAAGCTCTAAACTCAGAATCCCAGGATGAACAATTCCTTAAAAAATTGCTTGAAATGCAACAAATTTTATTCTTCGAACCTTCAAAAATAATAAAAAACGGTTTTAACCTGTTAAAACAGAGAAAAGGAATAATTAAAATAAAAAAGGATGTTAAATATCTATTAAAAATTACTGATCAAGGTAAAAATATATTAAATTTAGGAATAGACTTAACCTACACTGCTACCCAGCTCACTCATGAGCATCTGAAAACAGGAACATGGAAATCCCTGAAGTTCAGGAGTTATGATATAAATGCAGAGCACCCTGAAACATTTCCTGGGAAGATACATCCGTTAACCAGGATTATAGAGGAAATAAGAGATGTTTTCTTAAACATGGGGTTCACAGAATCTAGTGGTAATATCTTAGAATCAGCTTTCTGGAACTTTGATTGTCTTTTTCAACCACAAGATCATGCAGCACGTGAAATGCAGGACACATTTTATATTAAAAATCCTCAGTATTCAAAATTACCTTCTGATGAACTTGTAAAAAGGGTTTCTGATGTTCATGAAGACGGAGGATTAACTGGTTCTGAAGGATGGCAATATCCATGGGACCGTGAAGTAGCCAAACAATCTGTTTTAAGAACACATACAACATGTGTTTCTGCAAGGTTTTTATCTGACAAAAAACCACCACTTAAGATGTTTAGTGTTGGAAGGGTATTCAGGAGGGAAACAATAACATACAAACACTTACCAGAGTTCCATCAAGTAGAGGGAATTGTAGCCGCAGAAGATATTAATTATAAAAATCTTTTAGGAATAATTGAAGAGTTTTATCACAAGTTAGGATTCAAGGTGAGATTTAGACCTGCATACTTCCCTTACACCTACTTATCAACTGAATGCGAGATATATCTCCCGGAGAAGGAGAGCTGGATTGAACTCGGTGGTTCTGGTATGTTCAGACCAGAAGTTTTAGAGCCCCTAGGAGTTGAAACACCTGTACTTGCATTTGGACTTGGAATCGAAAGACTTGCTATGCTAAAATTTGGAATAACAGACATCAGAATGCTTTATAAAAGTGATATAGGATGGCTAAGAGATCTACCAGTTACAGATGGTGTGAAACTCGAATAAAAAAATTTTAATTAATTTTATACTTGTAGTGGAGGTATTCAATATCAACGAGAGCCAAGAAAGAGTTCAAATCATAAAAAAAATGTTGACCTACAAGAAATACCTAAAAAACAGCTATGAAAATTTTATGGATGAACTTGTTAATTACTACGACAACAACTCTCTTGATGGCAATCAAATGGCTGATGATACAAAAAGGGGATTAAAAGACCTTAAAGATGTTACCTATGAAAATCCATACGAAGCATACTTGATTACCCAAATTAAATTAGTAGAATCTTTACCTCCAATAATTGATGAACATATTAGAATGTTGAACGTAGGTGATGACATAGACTCAATCCTTGAATCATTTGAATCAGATGTTTATCATATCAAAAAGGATATCTACATTAATCTCGGAGAATGGGAAGTACTTATTGACCATATTGATGATGAGCGAATTTCCGAGATCACCTGCAATCCTAAGGGATATGGTGATCTTTTACTTAAGGAATTGTTATGGATACGAAAATGTGAAGAAAAAAACATCATAATGAAATGAATTATATTTCTGTTTTCAAATTAATATTTATCATAATTTCAAAAATTACATTTGCTCGTGATTATAAATTATAGACTAGATATGTCTGTATTTAAGAAAAATTGTAGGAGATGATAGTTTGACATATGTTTTGGTTATACATAGAGTTGAGGACTATTCTAAATGGAAACCAATATATGATGAAGATGGTGCTACAAGAAAAGCTAAAGGTTCTAAAGGTGCCTTTGTGTTTCGTAATACCAATGATCCTAACCATCTTGTGGTCATAACAGAATGGGAAAATCTGGAAAAAGCTAAAAACTTTGCTGAATCTGACAATTTAAAAAATACAATGCAAAAAGCAGGTGTTGTGGGTAAACCAGCAGTTTTTTATCTTGAAGAGATTGAAAGAACAGAATATTAAATATTGAAACTTATTTCTCCATATTCTAAATTTTTTTACGGTTAATATCCTTATCTAATGATATGATTTAAATATCAATTTGTCATTCATGATATAAAGAATTTTTTGATTATCTAAGCTTTCCACTTCTCATGGTATCTCTCACCGTTTTTATAGACTGAAATACTGCCCTATTTTTAATTGCTTCGACTATAAATTCGATTTCTTTATCATTTTCCTCTGTCCATTCCTACCTTCATTTTCATATATGGTTCGAAAATATTTTTTTAAAAAATTCCTTGCAATCAAATAATTTTCTGTCACTCCCTTCTCTGCAGATTCAAGTAGTTTATGTTCATCTTCATCCATGATATAATTCCTCCTTACTTTCATCACAAAGAATATATTTTAATTTTTTTTCTAATATTTTTATGTAAATTTAAGAATTTTATCACAGGTTAGAAAATGATAAGGAACATTAGTTTGTAGTGGAACTTAATAATTTTCATAGAAAAATATATTACTTATAACAAAAATAAATAATACGAGAAAGAATTACTTGGCGATGAAAATGAAAAAAGCCATTAAAATTTTATTGGTTGAAGACAATCCTGGAGATGCTAGAACTATACTAGAAATGTTAAATGATTCAGATAATACTCATTATGATATATTTCAAACAACACGCCTAGATGAAGGTATAAAAATTTTAATTAAAGATCATTTTGATCTCATACTATTGGACTTGTGTTTACCCGATAGCGAAGGAATGGATACTTTCAATATTATGAAATATAATGCCCCTGATTTACCTATAATTATACTTACAGGCATTAAAGAGGATATATTTGCTGTTGGTGCTGTTGGAAGAGGTGCTCAAGATTATTTGGTTAAGGGTGAAATAAATAGTAAATTATTGGCAACAAGTATCCAAAAAGCCATGAAGGTAAGTCCTGAATAATATCAAAAACCTTGTTCTAAATTTTGTTATTCTGATTTTGCGAATTAAAGAAAATTAAAATATTTAAACTTATTCATTAATAATTAAGCATAAAAAAAATCCAATTTGGTAATAATATTAATTGTTGAAAACANNGTTAAAATTTACATTTTTATAGAATTCACTGGACTATGAAGTAGAAATGAAGTGGTTTAAATTCTTCCGATTTAAAAAATCATTGTTAGACCAATAAATGGATAGTTACATGTATACTATACGGCCAATATATGGTGATTTCTCACATTTTTGAAATCAGCCTATATTGAAGCATCAATACGAATGATTATAATCTTTGAAACAACATGGGCAGTACTATTTCAATTCGTTGTAAAAAGAAATTTAATAATACATGTTATTAAGTTGTAAAATTAATTAAATAAATTATATTACATAAGTCTAAATTAGTAATATATATACTTCGCTAAACTACACTATAACGAAGTTGAAAAATAATTGTTATTTATCATAGGAAAATTTAATTGATAATGATATGATCATAATAAAACTAAAGATATAATAATCGAAAAATATAGGTGAAATCCTGTGATTAATATTGAAGTAAGAAAAATTCCAAAAGGGTTAAGAATCGAGTTTATAAATTTATTAAGTAAACCATTAGCTCAAGATCTAAACATTGAATTTATTATGTTACAATTAGATGATTCTATTTTTAAAAATAGTAATAAAACAATACGCGATTTAATTCCTTTACATTACAAGTTTATAACTAATCATTATGATCTAAAACCTCAACAATTAGCAGAACTTGATGATTGGTTTAATCAACCTGTAGAAGTGTTGTTAAAATATTTAGAAGAAGATATTATGATTTAATAAATTTGATAATAAAAATGTTAGTTAAAGAACCAAAACTGGTTAGAAAGTAAATATTACATGAAAAAATGTCTATGTAAATTCAGGTACATGGATTGATAAAAATAAATGTATAATGACATGTGTTGTTATAATACAACAAAAAAAATAAAAATTCAACTCCATCCTTGTAACTCTTTATCAATATTCTTTGAATGGTGATATTAAAAATTAGATTCAGAAACACTTACAAAAATGAAATAAATATTTAATTTAAAATTTTTTTATCTATAACAATATGAAATTGTCTACAAACAATAATATGATATAGAATCTCTATAGAAATAAAAAAAGATAAATTAATTTTAATATTGTGAATACTTAGATCTTTTTTGATCCCAAAGGAATTATTTTTTGCCAGTTAATTCTTCAACTTCTTTTTTACCTTTTCCTAACTCAATTTGCTGTTCACTATCTATTCTCAGTAGCATTGTTTGAAGTTCGCCTACATGTGTTTTTTCTTCACCAGCAATATCCATAAGAACTGCTCGAATATCTTCGTTGCTTGTCATGTTAGCTGATTCTTCATAGAGATTTATTGCATCGAGTTCTCCTATTATTGCCGCACGAAGTATTTCCCTATCCAGATCATCTTTTCTTATTTTTCCTATGTCGATTGGTATTTTTGAAAGCATAAAATTACCTCAATATTATTATGTAACACTTAGCAATTAAAATCTTCGAAATTGGATAATTCTAAATATAACGGTGAATTGACATAAAAAGTGAATTGAATAACAATTTTTTATAAGTCCTAAATTTTTATAATTTAGATTAAAATAAAATTTAAAGTTATCAGAAATATATTAATAAATGATGTGTAAAAAAATGTCGGAAAATAAAAAGATACAATCATTTAAAAGTTTAACTCCTCTAGAAGCATCAAATTTAATAAAAAAACATGCTGATAATCCCGACTTGATTATTTTAGATGTCAGAACTCCATGGGAATTTTCTAATAAACATATAGAAGGTGCTGAGAATATGGATTTCACTGATCCTATTTCAATGAATTGGTTGAAAAATCGGATNNCATCCTGATTTCAATGAAATGGTTGAAAAATTGGATAAAGATAAAATATATGTCATCTACTGTAAATCCGGTCGTAGAAGTGATAAGGTTACGGAAATATTAAAAAATTTAGGGTTTATCAAAATATATAGTATTAAGGGCGGATTTGAAGGTTGGAAAGCTGCAAATAAATGAGTTAGTGAAATAATAATTATTTTTTAAATTACCTTACCAAATGCTCCGTGTTCCAGTTAATACTGTTTGAAAGACTGTTTCATGGTTTTAAGCTGATCTTTCTTACTTTTCAGTCCGATTGCTAAAATTGTCATGGCTATTGCTACAAATCCAATTGATATATATGCAAGCTGATAGCCTCCAATTTTACCCGCATATGACCCTATTACAGCTCCTATCAAAGCCCCGCCCATGAGCTGCCCTACGCTGGTTATGATATTTATAAGGGCCTGGCCAGATGCTCTTTCTTTCGGAGGACTTTCAATCAACATGATGTAACGTGGGGGAGATCCTATTGCAGTGCTCATGCCCACACCTATGAGAACGCCGGCCAATATGAACAGATAAAATGATTTAGGAAACATTCCCATTATAAATAGTCCAATAACAATACTAAATGCTCCTGTAACCATTATATCCCTAGAACCAAATTTATCCAGAAGCTTCCCAATAATAGGTGCACCCAATGCCATGGTTAATACAATGGGCATAAGCATAAGACTGGCGTTAGCAGTACTGAAGGATAATGCAACAATTACAAATGCAGGTACAAATACTGTGGAAGCTTGCACCAATCCTGTTCCAATGGATATGCTACTGATAAGTTTGACCTCACGATTCTTGAACAGTTCAACTTGAATCAATGGATCAGTTGCGAGTTGTTCAACCCTCCATAAAATAGGCAGCAATAAGAAGCTGATAACCAAAAACGGCCAGACAGCAAGTGATGAAATACTTACCAAAAAGTTGTTGGTGTTTATCTGGTTTAAACCATAAGCCAAAGAAATTACCATTATTCCTAGAATGATTATTCCGTACCAGTCAAATATAATATTACGATTTTTTTCAGATTTAGGGAGTATATAAACACTCCCTATAAGAACGGCAGCAGCTATTGGTAAATTAATAATGAAAAAGAGTTGCCAGCTATAATTTAGGAGTAAGCCGCCTAAAACCGGGCCTAAAACACTTGACAGACCCCAAACAGAACTCAATATTCCAAGTGCTCCACCTCTTTTATCCGGTGCAAAAATATCTCCAATAAATGCATTGGCAACCGGAAATATTCCACCCGCACCAATACCTTGCACAGCCCTTCCTAACAAGAGCATTTCAAATGAAAAAGATGTAATTGTGATTAAAGAGCCCAATGCGAAAAGGAAAATATCAAGAATGTAAATTGATTTACGGCCATAGATATCAGAAAGTTTAGCCATTAAAGGTGTTCCAATCATAAAAAATAGGATGTNNGAAAATATGTCTGAATAGAAGGTAGTGCTGGTCCCACAATTCCAATATCCAGGGAACCCATGAAAACACCAACAAAAAGTAAAAACAATATCCTATTATCGCCAGTTAGATCCATAAAGTCATTTTGTTTTATGAGCTAATAGTTTTTCCTTAATAATCAAATAAAAAATTTTATTTAACTTTCTTCTTAGAAATTAATCATTATCCATATTCAGGGAAGTGTTCGAATGATTTATGTTTCAAAAATTTTGTAAGTTCTTGTTCGAAACGGTTTTTAATTATATTATAAATAAAGTCGTAGACCTGTTTAAAATCTTCTGGTTTATTCGAATCTAAACTAAATTCCTTTTTTTCTTTCACTAATCGAATACCAAAGTTTCCATTATCTTTTTTCAGTGCTAAATCAAATATGTAGGTCATAGCAGGATTATCTTTATTATTTTCCACATATAGATTTACACCCATACCATAATGCCACGCAGTGTCCGTATCAATTAAAAGTGCATCACGAGGATGGGCCTCAATGGCTTTACCTTCCTTATTAGGTGGCAGATAGTATTGTATTTCATCATAATTACACTCCAAATAATCTGCGAGCCCTTTACCCAACTGTACAGCCAATTCTAAACATTTCCCTCTGTAATCCTTGAAATCTTTTTCTGCTTTTGTATATATTTGGTTTAGTTCTTCAAATTTAGTCATTTCATCACCTCACAATTCAAAAAAACGAAAAAATTTTGAGCATAACTTTTTTGATCTACAACTTTAAGATATATTCACATCCACCCAATGATTCCGTCTTGTTTTTTAGTCTATCCCAAAATCCAAAGGCTTTCAATTCAACCAATGGTATATGATCTCTAAATATCTCATTATAAATCTTCCCATTTCCTTCTGTTTTTCCTTTGGATACGTCCTCACAGTATAATTTTAAGATTTCGTTTGGAATGTATTCAACAGCCAGTTCAAGTGCCCTTCTTCCTACGTTGTTACAGATGACTTTATCCGGTAGGTTTGCATTAAACCATTCATCAAATTTGTAATGGTCAATTATCAGTTCTAATGGAATAAATTTGGGAGTGTTATGTTTATACAAGCTGTTGTATGGATCATCTCCATGAGAAAGGTAAAATTCATGTGTTTTATCATATGCAAAATGTGGCATTGCATGACCGCATCGTTCCTCTAAAAGTACAGGAATGTTAATAGTTCGAAGAACAGTGCGTAAGAATCCAGTTGTACCAAAACATCCTGCAGTATAATGTTGAAATCCCATATCTGGATGGTTAGTTCCCGAAAAAATTCTTTCAACCGGGGGATATCCTTGGTATTGCCAGTGTTTCTGGTAGTTTTCAGGAGTATCTTCTCCATTAAAGTGGTTCAATTCATCTCTGCACCATCCTAAAAAACGTCCTACAGTGCCCCACCTGGTTATGCCTATGAGTTTTTCTTTATCTAAAAAATCATATGTTCTAACTGGATCTCCCATGGTAGCTGAACCATGGTTGAAAAGTGATTCGTCCCACCTTAAAATTGAGTACACATTTCGACTTTCAAAGTATTCAAAAAAAGTACGGCTATCGAATAAAAATTCTAACTGTGACGGATTATATCTCGAAATAGACCAATGGACTAATCTATCTATTTCTACCCTGATACTATGAGCAACATGGGTTAAGTAGTAATTCCAAGCATCATCCGGTTTAAGATCTGTTGAATACACCTTACCGTCATCAGATAAATTTATAATAGAATTTGGAGCTTCATTAAGACCTTGCAAAATGTCCATGAGAGAATTCCAAAAGGTGGTGGATAGTTCCATCTTTTTATCATCTGACCATAAATTATAATTTTGAGGAACACCGTTAGGATACTTTTTTGAATCATTTACACGCCATATTATTGCATTAGATAGATTAGAATATTTGTTTAACCATCCATCAAACAATCCAAATAAGAAATCTTGGTTTTCAATTGAAAAGTTTTTGAGATCTTGTTTGGTTAGATATCCCTCATCAACTAAAAAATTCCCAAGTTTTTTATCATAATCCTTTTTTAGTGGAGAAAGAGATTCAAAATCTTTTTTTGAAATTAATCCATTTTCATAGAGTTTATTAATTAAATCAGGAATCATTAAAAACACTCCAAAAGAAATTTTATTCTTGTTAAATTTCAAGTTTTAACTTTAACTTTATTATATGAAACATCAACTATATAATTTATGCTGTATAAAGATGTATTAAGATGAAAGGAAGTTAATGAGAAAAAATTTTAGTAAAAAACTTTCAAATAATAAAAATTTTAGGTAGGACTGAATGAAAGCTAAAATAAATGCTGAGTGGGATAATCTTAGAAAAGTAGCGGTACATTCACCGGGAATAGAAATGTACTTTGGACTTCTTGATCCTTTTGCTTCGTTATATGAAAGATCCTTCAGCATGAAAGAAGCTATTAGAGAACATGAACTTTTGACATATACTTTAAAACATGAATTCAAGATAGATATAATTCCATTAAAAGAAACCATATTAAATAAGGCCGATAAATCACCCTTAATTAGAGAAAAACTAATAAATTTAGCTATTGAAAAAATTTCATACACTGGAGATGTTGATGAAGTTAAATATGCAAAATATGAAGCAGGAAAAAATAGGAATGTATTAGATTCTAATTACTACTTCAACACATTACTTTTAAATCCGCAGGTTGAATTGGAATCCGGTGTTGGTACACGGATGATACAACTTAATGTAACTGAAAATGAACCACTTTCAAATCTATATTTTATAAGAGATCAACAAGCAGTTACTGACATGGGAATTATACTTTCAAGAATGTCTAAACCTCAAAGGAAGCGAGAACCAGAGTTAACTAAATTTCTGTGGAATACTCTCAATATACCTATTGCTTGTGAAATTAAGAAACCAGGTACCTTCGAAGGGGGCGATTTCATCCCAATGAATGAATTTGCCTTGGTTGGTGTTGGAGATCGGACTGATATGTTTGGAGTTGAACAAGTACTTAAATTTGGTTTAGGTTACAGTGAAGTTGGTGTTGTACACCAACCAAAACATCCACTCATTCCACACAATAAAACTGATTCCATGATGAATATGCATTTAGATACTTACTTCAACGTTGCTTCGGATGGAGTTGTTGTGGGTTGTGAGATTCTGCTAAAAAATGCACAGGTCGAAATATATCAAAAAGAAAGTCGTGGAAATTATATTAAATCTGATGATCATACAAATCTGTACGATTATATTGTATCTAAAGGTTTTGAAATCATAGATATCACAACCTTGGAATACTTGGCATACGCATCAAATTTTTTATGTGTTAAAAACGGAACCATAGTTGCAGTTGAAGTTGATCGTATGGTAAAAGATGTAATAAACAACCTCATAGATAAGGCAGCGCTTGATCCTGAAACATACGGAAATCTTTTAAAACAAGTCAAAAAAGACTACAATATTCTTCGTTGTGAAGGACAGTTCTTTCCACATAAAAAAGAGATCTATCAGCATGATATTGATGCTTTCCCGTTGAACCTAATAAATCTCACAGGAGGTTATGGTGGAGCCCACTGCATGACTTGTGCTATTTATAGGAATTAATTATCAAGATTAGATTTGTATAAATATAGGTGATACATAATGACGACTAATATTATGGTTTCGTTAGGTGGAAATGCCATTCTAAAACATTCTGATAAGGGAACCGCTAACGAGCAGCTGGAAAATATAAAACAAACCAGTAAAATAATTGTAGGTTTATTAGAGAAAGATTGCCATATTGGATTAACACATGGTAACGGGCCACAAGTAGGCGACATTCTTCTTGCATACGATCTTAGCAAGGAAACTTTAGCACCAATGCCCCTTGATGTATGTGTGGCCCAGTCACAAGGAATATTNNATAGGCTATATGTTGCAGATATCTCTGCAGAATGCT
This sequence comes from Methanobacterium sp., assembly GCA_003162655.1. GTDB lineage: Archaea > Methanobacteriota > Methanobacteria > Methanobacteriales > Methanobacteriaceae > Methanobacterium_B. The sequence goes on from PMMY01000032.1 coordinate 14,559, forward strand.
TTGAAGAAATCAGAAATAGAAAAGTCCGTTGTTACCATTATCACACAGACACTTGTTCATCATGAAGATCCCCACTTAAAAAAACCTTCAAAACCTATAGGTCCTTTTTTTACTGCTATGGAGGCTTCAAAAAATCGTAAAGAAAGGGGGTGGGTTATTTCTGACGACAGTGGACGTGGTTACCGCAGAGTTGTACCATCACCACTTCCAATAGGATTTGTAGAGGAATCTTCTATTAAATCACTGTTCGATGAAGGAGAATTAGTAATTGCTGCTGGTGGGGGTGGTATACCTGTAATAAAAAATAGGAATGGTATTTTTCAAGGTATCGAAGCCGTAGTAGATAAAGACCATACTGCAGCTCTTTTAGCTTCTTTAATAGGGGCTGAAATACTCCTAGTTCTCACCGATGTGGATAAAGTAGCCCTTAATTATGGAAAGCCGAATCAAAAGGACCTCGATCATTTAACAGTATCAAAGGCAAAGGAACATCTTAAAAATGGGCATTTTCCATCTGGAAATATGGGCCCAAAAATAGAATCAATTATTGATTTTCTGGAAAATGGGGGTAAAAAGGCCATAATAACACCTCTAGAAAATGTTTTTGATGCGTTAAATGGCAAAGCCGGCACAACCATTACTCTCAACTAACCATAATAATCATCCTAGCTTTATGTTTATTGATAACATTTTACTTTACCATTGACATTTATTTCTATAAAATTCTGTTTCAACTAAAAATTTATCATTGACAATATTTTTGGTTATTTCTAGTGTTTTTAGTGTTGCTTCTTTGTTACTGAGAGGGGGTAGACTTTTATATGCCATTGGATCAACATCTTTGTCTACATTTCATGCATCCTTTCATCATGCAAACATACTAGCTCATGAGTGAGTTCAGGATAACCAGAGTCATGGAATTTATCTTCTTTACTAATTTTCTTTTTCTTCCTTAAATCTGATTCACAGCGCTCTTCTGACATAATGCCACCCTTTTACATAATTTAATAAATATACTCCATAATATATTATTTACTATCATTCTTTTCTAATTTGCTAACTTGTTGAAAGTTTATTTTCTTTAAAAACTGGGAATTTTCATCAATTCATAATAAAAAAATTAAGAAATATCAAAAGATGATAATAAATACAATGCGTAACAGATAATTTATATAATTAACGAGGATTTATCATGTCCCAATTTATAACCATTACTCCCCAAGCAGCACTTAAATTAATTGAAGAAAAGAATTCTGACATCATAATACTGGATATCAGACCTAAGGAAGAGTTTGAAATAGAACATCTTCCAGGTGCTGTAAATTTAGATTACGATGGTCATAAATTCCAAGAAAAAGTTGATAAACTTGATAAAGAAAATGATTACCTAATATACTGTAAAAGCGGTGTTAGAGGAGGATATTTCATGGCTAAAATGAGAGACTCGGGTTTCCAAAGAGCTTACAATATTTTAGGCGGATTTGTGGGCTGGAAAATAAATAAACTACCACTTCAAAGTAATAATGATAGTTAATTAAATTATTTTATATTATAAAATCAAAGAATTATTTTACATCAAATAATTTTTATCTATTTTTATACATTTATTTAAAAAGATATTTATTTTATAAAAATAATAATTTAATAAGAATTTATATTATTATACGAATTCAAAATGCTAAAAGTTCTTTTTTTTTAAGGATAAAAAAGTAGATGGAAGACTTTGTAGATGAATGTTATAACACCTTAAAAATAGCAATAAACGAAACTAATGCCTAAGTAGATTATGATCCGTTACTCGTTGTAGTTGCAAATCGAAGTCAGAGGATATAGCTATTCCAGAATTTATTGTCTAATGCAAAAAAATTTCAGAGCAAAAGAACACCAATTGTCGGTATTTCAGTACGTAAAAATGAAGATAGATAGTTTTTGCTGTTAAAGATAATGGAATTGATCCCAAATATCAAGAACTAATATTTAAAGTATTCCAGAGATTACATGCAAGAAATGAATNNAACAGATATTGGATTATCGCTTAAATTTATTTGTTCTGCAATCTTCTCTAAGTTTTATAATCCTAGATTATCACTTTAATAATCTTAGTAAATTTTATTAAATTATGTCTTGATTTAACACTTTAAATGAAGATGTTCATATCATAATAATTTATTATTAATTTTATTTTAAAAATTGAAATGATAAGTAATAAACAGTTATAATACTAATATTATTGTAGGAGGGGTTAAATGGATGAAGATTATAAAGAATTCTTAAAAATTTTATATGATTCATATAAAGAAAATCCCAAATATCAAGTAGATAACAAATATTTAAAAGAAAAATTAGATATTAAACTAGAAGAAATACATTTTATTGCTAATTATCTAGAAGGAGAAATGTATATAAAAACAGAACCATATTTAGATGGTTTTGAAGTAAATATCACACATCACGGGATAAAATTAGTAGAAAAGTGGCTAGATAAATAGTTTTTTAATATAACCATATCTAATTTTTTTATTTATTAAACTTTAGTATCATTGATATTATCTCATCTTTTCAATATTCTACTTGAAAATATAGTATTTTATAGTCTGAGAAACTTTTTATTTGACCAATCCAATCCTGCCACACATTCATCTCTGATGGTTGAAATGGACATGATTGGTAACGAAGCTAAGATCATTGTTCATCCAATCATCCTTGTTAGTAGTATACCCCAACAAATGGATAATTCCAGTTGCAAAGCATTATTAGAAAAATTAAAATCACAATCATCATTAAATATAACCATTGAGGATGGTAAGGTATCTTAACATTTCCAATATGAAACAAAAGATTTCTGAAGAATTCTATTAGAAACTATTCTCCAATACATCATCTTACTTATTTTTTATCCTAAATCCTGAACAAACTTTTCAATCACAGCTTTATACGATCCGCTCTTTATATCCGAAGAAGTCAATCCAAATGATTCAATTGGAGTTGTGTTAGTGTATTCTCCGATATTTTTAATAGTACCCTCTATACCTGACCCGCCTGCTGTGCAGAAGCATGCTAATAATGGTATTTTTTCCATGTTTTGGTGAAGATAAGTTCTAATAGGAACAGACATCTTTCCTGCCCAAACGGGTGTACCCACTATAAGAAGATCGTATTTTGATAAGTCATGTTTTGGATCCTCTATAATTGATAACTTATTTCTTGAAGCTTCATAACCTGACTTTAGGTAACCTATGATACCTCCTCTTTTTTCCTTATCTACTATTTCTTCGATGTCACAGTCTAAAGATTCTGAAATAGTTTCTGCTATCATCGTGGTATTTCCTGTTCTGGAGTAATAAACAACTAGAGTTTTCATAATAACTTAATTATATGAATGAATATTTAAAGTTATTATAATTTAAAATCTGAAATGTAGAATATAATTAGATCCATATATTATAACAAAATTTAAAATAAGATTTATTATAGTTTTTATATATTAATATAATTAAGACGTATGGAAGTGTAGTAATGAAAAAAACAATTAGAAAAACGTATAAAATTTCATCCACCATTGATCGGGTTTGGCAGGCTCTAGTAGATCCAACAGTAATAAATGAATGGGGTGGTGGCCCAAGTAAGATGGATTCTGAGGTTGGAACCGAGTTCGAACTATGGAATGGTGATATTTATGGAAAAAATATCGAAGTAGAATCCAAAAGTAAGCTAGTTCAGGAATGGTTTGGTGGAGACTGGGCAAAACCCTCAATACTAACATTTACACTCAAAAAGGATAAAGAAGGGGTAATATTAGAGCTTGAACAAACTGACGTGCCTGATGAAGAATTTGAAGATATCGATGCAGGTTGGGATGAATATTATCTTGGCCCTATGAAGCAAATGCTTGAAAAAAAATATAAAAATTAGTATATTATCTGGAAAAGTCCTCAAAATCCTATAATGGTAATTATTACTTATCTTCAATATGCATTATC
>PMMY01000084.1 GCA_003162655.1 Methanobacterium sp.
GGATTACTCATATTATGTTTTTATAACTTATTTAAATTTTATATTTTTACATTTAAACTTAAATTATTTACATGTTCATTTATTGTCAAGTGTTTTAAGTTTAATAAGTTAAGATAATATTGGGAAGTTTAGGTTAAAAGTATGATAAAAGTAGTGTATCATATCAAAGTTTATAGGCAAGTATTAAGTGATATTATAAAGAAAGATGATGTTGTAGTGGAGCTTGGATGCCATGTTGGTAATTCAACAAGGATCATTGGAGATCTCTCACCAGAAGGCACATTAATATCATTGGACAACAGTCCAGAATCTGTTAGTGCTATGAAATCTGTTACGGATGAATATCCTAATGTAGAATTTATTAAGGCAGATGTAAGGCTTCATGAAACCTTGGAAGAGGTAGCACATACAATTAAAGATATTGGTAGATGTGATGTATTATCTGTTGACCTTGGTGGAGGCTACCATCCTGACACAACATTCAAGGTATTTTTCATATGGTCATCAACTTTAAAACCTCGGGACACTATAATAAGAAATAGAGGACTTTTAGATTTTATACATTCAGCTTCAACAGACGAACTGGTAAAATCCGAAATGGGATGGCTTGAATCGTCTGGAAACGATGGAATACCACCAAGGTTGAAGGAATTCAAACTTTGGTCTTCTAAAATTAGATAGGAGGTTGTTTTATGATAGGCAAAAGGATCAGGATTGAAAGGATATTAAATAGGAAAACCGGAAGATGTGTCATTGTTCCAATGGACCATGGAGTATCTGTGGGACCAGTGGCAGGAATCACCAACATGGCTGAAACCATTGATGAAGTGGCAAGTGGCGGTGCAAACGCAGTTATAGAACATAAAGGAATGGTAGGTAAGGGACATAGGGGTTACGGAAGGGATATAGGTCTAATAATACACCTCTCAGCAAGTACATCACTTGGACCAGACCCTGACCATAAGGTTTTGGTCACTTCTGTTGAAAAGGCACTTAAACTAGGTGCAGATGCAGTTTCAGTACATGTAAATGTCGGATCTGAAAAGGAACCTGAAATGCTACAGCAACTGGGAACCATATCTGAAACATGTGATGAATGGGGAATGCCATTAATTGCAATGATGTACCCACGTGGAAAAAAGATAACGGACGAACATTCAGGGGAAGTGGTTAAACTGTCTGCAAGAGCCGGAGCAGAATTAGGTGCAGATATTATCAAGACTAACTACACAGGAAACCCGGATACATTCAAAGAAGTTGTTGATGGATGTCCTGTACCGGTGGTAATAGCAGGAGGGCCAAGGGTTGAAACAGATAGAGAACTCCTTGAAATGGTTAAAAACTCTGTAGATGTGGGAGGAGCAGGAGTCGCTATTGGAAGGAATATATTCCAGGCACCATCACCACGTAAAACAACCAGGGCAATAGCAGAGATAGTGCACAACAACATGGAAGTGGACGAGGCACTTAAGATTCTGAATGGTAAGGAGTAATAATATTNNTTTGCATGGATTATGGCAGAAGGAAAAGTATGGGATATAAAGAAGCAGCTCATTACAACAGCCCTTGAATCGAGAATAGATTATGTTGTTGACTTCACAGATATAGACAGGATAAAAAAACTAGGAAACCTTACCCTAATCTCTAATGTAGACGAAGCAGATATAATTATGGTTGGAAGAAATGCTGAAGGCGATGGAACTATTAAACTCCCCGATGACCTGTCAAAATCAAGGGATTTAGATAAAGTTTCACATTTAAAAAGGAACGGAAAAAAAGTGGCTGCCTATGTGGAGATCAGCAGTAAAAAACATGAAGAACTTGCAGTAAAACTTGGAAAGATAGCAGATTATATTATACTCCTTGGAAAGGATTGGACTGTCATACCCCTTGAAAATATAATTGCTGAATTACAATGTGAAGATGTTAAGTTAATAGCTGCAGTACATAATTTTGAAGAAGCAAAACTCGCACTTGAAACACTGGAATATGGTACAGATGGTGTTCTCCTTGTTCCAGATGAACCCTCACAAATAAAGAGAGTTGCAGAGTTCGTAGAAGAAATCGACTCCGAAAACTACTCACTGGTACCAGCAACTGTCACCCGTGTAGAACCTGTTGGTTCAGGGGATAGAGTCTGTGTAGACACCTGTTCAATAATGAACGTTGGCGAGGGTATGTTAATAGGTTCTTACTCTAAAGGCCTTTTCCTGGTTCACAGTGAATCTTTAGAAAGTGAATATGTGGCATCAAGACCATTCAGGGTTAATGCAGGACCAGTACATGCTTACATAATGACCCCTGGCAATAAAACACGCTACCTCTCAGAAATAGAAACAGGAGACGAAGTATTAACCGTAGATAAGAATGGCAACACCAAAACATCAGTTGTTGGCCGTGTTAAAATCGAAAAAAGACCATTGATGCTGGTAGAAGCAGAATACGAAGGTTACACCATCCGAACTCTTCTTCAGAATGCTGAAACCATTAGACTTGTAACAGAAGACGGAAATCCATTATCAGTTGCAGAACTCAAAATCGGTGATAGGGTAATGGTTTATCTTGACAAGAGTGCCAGACACTTTGGAATGGCTATTGAAGAAACTATTATCGAAAAATAGGATAATAAACGTTTATTAACTACAATAAAACGAATTTCATTATTAAAAATTTCATTATTGAGGTGGAAGTTCAATGTCTGGATATCATGTTGAAATACTAAGCCCAAGTGATAAGGATTCCATGTTTGATGATCTTGTGGCCATTGTTAAGTATGAAAGAAAAGCTAACATACACGGGGCATGTGTGAAGCTGCTTACAGACAATCCTGATTTTAAAGAGGAATGGGAAGATAATTTCAAATTCATGAATGAAGATATAAGACCNNGGCTGTTATTTCTGATTTTTTCGAGGAATACCACAGTGTCCACAGAAGGTATTCTGTTCACGGTTCAACAGTTGATTACATGGGACATGCAATTGCAATTATTGGACCACCTGGAACTGGTAAGTCCACATTAACATATGGGCTCTTAGAAAATGATGATTTTAATTACATCTCCGATGATTGGTTCTTCACACGACTGTTTAAGAATGCATCGGTAGTATATTCATCTGAAAAAAATTCCTACATTCGAGATGATATAATAAATGTCTGGAAATGTTTTTCTGACGAGCTTAAGAAAGTTAAACTAGATAAACGAGGCAGGGGAATAGCCGATGTTAACACATTATTTGAGGGCCGTACTAGAGAAAGTTCAACTTTAAAGACAATAGTACTACTCGAGAGAGATATAGAACACCCTCCATTTGTTAAACTCGATGTGGAAGATGCTATGGATTTCATGATTGAGAAGGATTTCTGTAATCCACATCAGTTGGTTAAAAATAATAGAAAGTTCAATCTTAGAAAAAATTTTTTCTGGGAACTCTTCAGTAAACTGGACGTTTACTTACTGAACACAATTGAAACTCCTGATGAAAGTCTAAACAGGATAAAGGATCTTGCAACAAGGTGATGTATAAATGAGAGCATTCATGGCAGTTGAAGTAAATTCTGAACTTGTGGATAAGATATTAAAAATACAAAAGAAACTGGCAGAGGCCAATGCACTTGTAAAATTTGTTGAAGCTGAAAATTTGCACTTCACATTCAAGTTTCTGGGTGATATCACCCCGGAAAAGGTAGAAGCCATAGCAAACATGGCGGAGGAGAAGATAGCTAATTACAGCCCATTTGATATTAATATAAACGGAACTGGTGTTTTTCCCAACCTAGG
>PMMY01000150.1 GCA_003162655.1 Methanobacterium sp.
TCTTTAATACTTTTTGTAATTTTACTTATTTTTCTAATATTAAATAATATTGTAGAACAGTCAATTTTTAAATAAATAAATTTAAAATCCAGAAGGGAATATATTTGATCATGGAATTGGAGATAAGTTTAGAAGAAGTAAAGAAAATATCAATTGCAGAATTACTGGAAAGATTATCGTCAGATGTTAAAGGTCTTTCTGATGATGAAGCAAAAAAAAGACTTGAGTATGGGATAAATGAAATTTCCCAAAGCGAGCAAAGCCATCTAAAAAAATTTTTTAGTTATTTCTGGGGACCAATTCCTTGGATGATTGAATTTGCACTTATTTTATCACTTTTAATACAACACTGGCCTGAATTTGGTATTATTTTATTGCTACTATTAATAAACGGTCTTGTGGGTTTCATCCAAGAAGACAGGGCAGACAATGCCATTGAGATATTAAAGGAAAAACTAGCCTACAATGCAAGGGTTTTAAGAGAGGGGAAATGGATAAAGATTCCTTCAAAATATATCGTGCCTGGTGACATTGTAAAAGTTCATTTGGGTGATATAGTTCCTGCAGATATCAAACTCATAGAAGGAGATTATGTTACTGCCGATGAATCATCACTTACTGGTGAATCACTGCCAGTGGATAAGAAAATAGGAGATATTATATACTCAGGATCCACTATACAGAAGGGGCAGATGAACGGAATAGTATTTGCAACTGGTATGAACACTTTCTTTGGAAGGGCTGCAGGACTAGTATCAGAAGTCAGCCCTAAAAGCCATCTTCAAAAGGCAGTTATAACAATTGGGGACTACCTCATCGTACTTGATCTCATCATGGTTACATTAATCTTCATTGCAGGTTTGATACGACATGAAAGTTTCTTCGATATTTTAGGATTTGCACTTGTTTTGACCATAGCATCCATACCCGTTGCACAACCAGCTGTTTTATCTGTTACCCTGACTGTGGGTGCAATGGCAATGGCCAAAAAGAAGGCTATAGTAAGTAAACTAACAGCCATAGAAGAAATGGCTGGTATGGATGTGCTATTCTCTGATAAAACAGGAACTTTGACTAAAAATGAGATATCCATTGCTGAAATAGAATCTTATAATGAATTTACAGATGATGATGTTCTCTTTTATGCTGGATTAGCTTCTTTACGATTGGAACAAGATCCCCTAGACAAAGCTATAATTGATAAAATTGATTCTTCAGAAACATTATCATTAAAAATCAAAAGTTTTAAAACACTTAAATTCAATCCATTTGATCCCATACGCAAAAGCACGGAATCTCTGATCCAGTACAAAAACGACTCTAAATTTAGGGTATCGAAGGGAGCTCCTCAAGTTATTTTATCCCTCCTTGACGGCAATGAAATTTTTAAAACCAAAATTGAGAGAAATGTAGATAATTTTGCTTCCAAGGGTTACAGATCAATCGGTGTTTCAAAAACTGATCAAAATGATGAGTGGCAATTTATAGGCCTAGTTGCCCTTTATGATCCTCCAAAGAAAAGTTCAAAACAGACCATTAAAGATGCCAAATCAATGGGTATTGATGTTAAGATGGTAACAGGTGATCATATTGCTATTGCCAAGCAGATTGCTAAAGAGTTAGATCTATCAACCAATATTATGCTACCGATTTCATTTTTAGATATACCTGAAGATGAAGCTTTTAAAGTTGTTGAAGATGCTAGCGGGTTTGCAGAGGTATTTCCGGAACATAAATATCGTATACTTGAACTTCTGCAGAACAGGGGAAAAATTGTTGGTATGACTGGTGATGGTGTTAACGATGCACCAGCACTTAAAAAAGCAGATGCTGGAATTGCTTTATACCAAGCAACTGATGCTGCTAAATCAGCCGCAGATATAGTCCTTACAATACCAGGTCTTTCAGTAATAATAAATGCAATAAAGGAAAGTTACAAAATATTTCATCGAATGAGGAGCTACTCAATTTACAGGGTTGCAGAAACCATACGAATACTGGTTTTCATAGCCATGGTCATATTGATCTTCAATTTTTATCCAGTAACTGCTCTGATGCTGGTTTTTATTGCTCTTTTAGACGATATTCCTGTGATGACCATTGCATACGATCGTACTGAAAAGGTAATGAGCCCTCAAAAGTGGGATATGTATCAGGTACTTGGAATGGCAACATTTTTAGGGGCTATAGGAATTGTATCTTCACTCTTACTATTTTATATAGGTAAAGTGGTTTTGAATTTGGATACAGGGGTGTTGCAGTCATTAATATTTTTAAAGCTGGTAGTAGCAGGACATTTAACTATGTTTGTCACACGTAACTCTGGACATTTCTGGTCGGTAAAACCTAGCGGTATCTTCTTCTGGTCAGTTATATTAACTGATATATTTGCTACCCTACTTGTTGTGTTCGGAATCTTTTTAACACCTATTGGATGGGAACTGGCAGCACTTGTTTGGGTTTATTCTCTCATAGCATTTGTAATTGAAGATCAGTTGAAAATATATTTCTATAAAGTACTTGAACATGGCTATTTTAAAAAATTTATGACTAAATCAGATAAGATGTCAAATTGATATGATCTCATTTAATTTCTATAAATTACAGACAATTTATACCATTGTAAGTGTTTTCAGCAGTATATAAGATTCTATATTCCACATAGAGTGTTTAAATTTGATTTTAATTTATTAAAGTTGAACATCACGTTTTCCTCTAAATTTTACTTACATTAAGCAAATTTTATAAGTTTTACCTCGTATTAAGCTATCTTAATGATTATATCTAATAAAATCTATGGTGATCTAAAAAAAGCAGTTTGGAATAATCATAATAACTTTTATTGTTGTACATTAATCCCATAATTATTCTGGAAAATCATTTTATAAATTTTTTCACCACATCTTTTATGGATTTAGTTTTTATTAGAATAGAAATTTTATCGTCTTCATCTAAGATAATATCCGGTTCTGGCATTAAAATTTCATAATCGGGACTTTTGTAAACTGCACATATAATATATTCTTTGGTGGGACTTAGTTCACCAATTTTTTTGCCAATAACCTTCTTGTTTTCTACAGGGATGTCCAATAACTCTGCATTACCTTTACCGAGAATAACCATATCAGCAATTTTTGGTCTTATAATAAGTTTTTCAAGGTAGCTTGCAGCTGTNNATACCAACTTTCCTGAAGGCATCTTCATGAGATGGATCACTTATACGTGCAATAAGCTTTTTAGTATTGAAATCTTTTACTAATATACATGCTAAGAGGTTGGCTTCATCGTTTCCAGTTGCAGCAACGAACGCATCTGCATCAGACACATTTGCTTCTTCAAGGATTTTGAGGTCGGTACCATTACCACAAATAACAAGAGCATCTAATTCACTAGCAGCAATACTACATAGTTCAGGATTCTTTTCTATTAGAGTCACATCGAAACCTGCTTTAATCAATGCAGATGCAAGATTCAGACCTACTCTGCCTCCTCCCATTATTATCACGTACAAATGCATCCCCCCATTATTTGGTGAACTTATTAAGACCTTTGATATAGATTCGCTTTTTACTAGCAATGAAATTCTACAGTTTTCTTTCAAAACCGTATCTGACGTTGCTATGCTTATATTTTCATTATCTTCATCATGAATATCACATATGAAGTAATCATCAATTGGACTCAATTCACCCACTGTTTTACTTATTAAATTATTATTTGAAACGTATAGCTCCAATAAATCTGCTTTACCATGATCAACAAAGAATAAATCAACTATTTTTGGTTTCAAAACCAGTTTTTCAAGGTAACCTGCCTCTATTGATTCTGGTACAATAACGTCGATCAAGTTGTTCTCTGTGAACACCTTTTCATGTTGTGGTTCATTTACCCTTACAATTTTTTTTCTGGTTTGTATTCTCTGGCCATTAAAGAACCTAATAGATTAGTTTCGTCATTTACTGTAGCTGCAACAAAAACATCTGCTTCTTTTATGTCTGCATTTTCTAGGGTGTTTTTATCTGTACCGCTACCACATATTACCATGTTTATCTATCTTAGTGGCAACAAATTTGCACCTTTCTTCACCATTCTCAATTATGGTAACATCTTTTTCATCGGCAAATAAATCGAGAGCAATATGTAGCCCTAAACTTCCACCACCCAGGATTACAATGTACAAATTTACCACCACGATTTACTACTTGAATTAAAATGTTTTTATTAATTATATTATCTGTAAATATGGATAATCAAGTTTTGTACCAGTTTTAATTTTTAAACCTTATAATGGTCGATCAATGAAATATATAAATTTATCTATAAATTTTGAATTGCTAAAAGTTCGATTATACATTAAATATAATTATTACATTGCTCAATGAACATCTAATGAATTTCAAGAATACTAAAAATCTGTTATTAGTTGTAGTTGCTGTTCTAGTAATAGTGGTGTCATTTATCATATATTCCTCCCATAANNCTTCCCCATACAGTAATGGAAGTTTTATCAATTTAAATCAGGTTCATGGAACAAAGATTGTTGAATCAATTGATATTCAGAATAATGTATTAATTAACTATTTCAATTCTCTATATGGCTCTCAAGTATCAGATATTGATACCAAGTACAATGATGGGCTTATATCAAGTGAAGAGAGGGATAAACAATTGAATGCTGTGATAAAGAATCGTGAACTTACAGTCAATACTATAAACAAATTATCGGATACAAAAAAATATATATTCATGGGTAATATCACAAAACAAGATATTTTACTTCATATAAACTCTTTCAGTGACTTTAATTCTGAAATTAAAAGCGAGATCAATGCTACATTGAATGGTAACTAGGGTGTTTATTAAAAGAAATTTTTTTTACACGTCTATTTATTATATAATTTATGAATTGGTATTATTAATTATTCATCATTGATCGATGGGAATGTATAACTAATTCCCTATTAAGTGCATTGGGGTATTAAATTAATTTTATCAATATTAATCTTCTTTTGGACTGATTTTACCTGCTATGGCATCGCTGATGATGTTTGAATGGCATGGATCTGGATAGCATGAACAGAGTAAATTTAAATCTTTACCATTTTCATGGATGGATTTTAATTCAAAAATTCTCTGCCATTCAGGACTGTCCGTTGTTAGTTCTATTAAATATTTTCTGTATTGATCTCTTAATTTTCTTCACACATCATTTGTGTATGGATTTTCGAGAACAGAACCTTTCCCGACGTATTCAACAAATTCATCTTCTTCACGTTGCCATGTTTTTTCATTCCTTACCTTTATTGTCAAATTTACTCCTCCCAATTTTTTTTAAGATCTTATACAAATTCCATAATTATAATCCTATTCATTATACGTTTCGTCTTTAAATTTAATTATAAATTTAGTTCCATTTGTACTTTCAAGTTCAATTTGCCCTTTAATTTGTTCAGTTAGACAGTTTACAATTCTTAAACTNNGCAAGCATTAAAAATGAGAAATAGAGTGCATCTGGATTGTAACGCTTATTCCAGCTGTAGAATGATAAATATAATGTAATAACGGTTGATATTATTAAAAATATGACATATATTCCGTCAATTTCCGTCATATATACTCCTGCATTAAATGTTATATATTAATTTGATTTTTATTATTTTTGAGATTATTATACAACTTCATATTGGTATTTATTAGGTCTTAATCTAGTAAGCCCCAATTTAATATTTTATTATATATTTTATTATATTTTAATCTTTATATTTCTATATTCTAAATATTCCAATGTACTCCATGATTTAATAATGATCTGGTTGGTTATTATATTTAATTAAGAAGAATGAGATTCATTCCTCAATAATAATCAAATTTTTTTTTTTATTAAAAATTATTTTTATTAATTTTAGTAGGTTTTGAGATAATAGAAAATTATATACATTATGCTGTACT
>PMMY01000282.1:0-2364 GCA_003162655.1 Methanobacterium sp.
AAAAATGGTTGTCCCGTCGGATGCCCTTGCACATTCCCTCAGCAATAACTGTTATTCCGGGTTATATTGTCACTGGACAAAGTTGTAACCGCCATCATTATGGTGTTGTTAAATTATTGTTTATCATAATGGTATGTATTTAGTGCTTAAGGACCACTGTCTAATTCATTATACTAATTTTTCTCTCCCAACCTTAAATTCTATATATGCTTTTAAACCCGGACCAAGTTATCTTTTTATACATCTGAAACCAATTGTTGAAGCCCTGTCCATTCCCTGATACATGAGAAAATACTTAACATGTGAATCAAATTTCTGATTGCCTCCTGCAATCTNNTTGCCACTGCCATTCGGTTGGCAGCTTCATTCCAGCCCATTCTGCGAAGCTCCGTGCATCTTCCAGACTTACATAAACGACCGGTTTGTCTTTGATTTCTGCCGGACAATTATTTCCGTTCCAATGTTTCAGAAAGTTTTCCGGGTAACGGGGTTTGTATTTTGCTTCCTTTAAAAAATGTTCAAACTCGCCATTAGTAACGACTTTTGGCATAATGAAAAAATCTGATAATTGTTCAGTATGTTCGTGAATAATCCGCTGGGCGTTATCTTCAAAAGTCAATAATAAATCATGATTGTNNTATGTTTGCATTTAAAGGTAAATTCACCTCCATTTATTTTAAGGGTAGAAGTCTGAAAATCTGAGGACCGGTTTAAGATATAGTTGAATTTTACCGGCAATTTAATAGATAACTCTTTCAGATAAGCATCTTGTTCAGGTACCGGAATTGTTCTTAAATTTTCTCTCTGCTGGATTCTCAGCAATTCAGATAATTTTTCACTTTGTACTTTTGTTTCAAGTATACAAATGAAATTAATTATGTTTAATTCAACAAATGATTTTCCGTTTTCTTCTTTTCGGGGTAATTCTTTGCCATTCCATAAATCATAATATGTATTCCCTTCCGGAACTTCAATTTTAATGCTTTTCACAGTGTTTGCCGAATCAACAATATTCCAGATGGATATATCTTTTGCAATCCATTTACTGGCAAATACCCCTTGATAGCCAGTGGGAACAAAAGGTTTCCAATTATCTGAAATATAAACATTTCCGTAAGTTTTCCAGATTGCATTCATTTTTCGAAGCGCTTGCCTGTCGGCTGCATTCCATTTATTCATTGTACCGAAAATGTTTTCCCAAACCTGAATACCCTGTCCATTTATCCAGGCATGAGCCAGGATGGGTTTGCGATTGGTGGCCAGGCGCTCTATAAAATACTGCTTATGTTCAGGCATGATCCACTTTTGATGTGATAAATCGGTATAATTGAATGGTTCTATTTCCTGCCCCCACGAATTTGTCAGAGCATTTGTTCCGATTAAATCTTTAAACTCCGGAAGGAGTTCGGCCGTTAAAGCCACCTTACGATTAAATTTTGCAACTTCCTCTTGGATAGATTTTTCGACTGAAAAAATTGATATATGACCTGTTGAACTGCTCCACGTGTCCAGAAAAATGCCATCAGCGTTGCAACCATCGATAATTTGTGCCAATTCTTTATTGTCATTCATAGGAGGCCGTCGGGTATCCAAATCCCACGGATTATAGGTGATAAACACTTTTATATCATGCCTCTGAAAATCATCAACTACTTTTCTTATTCCACCTAACCCCCCCGGCATCTGATTGAAAAAATCAAATTGATTCTTTTCGTCGATGCCTATATTGGGATAACTGTGCCAGAGAATAACCGATTGAAAACCACCAAATTCATGTTCCATCTTGTCGCAAAAAGCNNCCTGATCCCACATAAATACAAATCCCATTACGAAATTTTGGTGCGAACATGCTAATTCTGGAGGTATTTCCAGGGTATTGTTTTCACTTTGCTGCTTAATATAGTTCTCTATCTTAGTGAGTAATTTAACTCTGTCATCTGTTGAATCAATACTTAAGTGTATGTCTTTCAGATCAACACTGCCTTCACTATTAATACCAATACAATTTAAGCGGACAATCGGAGATATTGAAAAGCTGTCAGTGGAGAAATGAGGAACCGTGATATTTTTTCTAAAAGTTATCCATTCATTTCCCGGTTTTAATTCTATACTGTCGGTTGCAATCAATTTCCTGCGCACAACGGAACTTGTTTCTTCTCCTTTGCTTTTCAGGTCATAATCGAAATATATTCTCACATTGGCAATTGAATTTTTGATTGATCCCTGAATACTTATATGTTCACTGGGCATGATTTTTAAACTGTACCCATATTTATTAAAATGTATGGCAGAATTGTTTTTTGAAGGAAACTTCCATCGCAGTATAGGTTCTTCTTTACCAATTTTCTTTCGAACTAAATCTCT
>PMMY01000282.1:2400-2558 GCA_003162655.1 Methanobacterium sp.
ATCCCGATTTCTGTTTCGGCCAGCACGAATCAGTGTCAAGCCAATAAATCCTCCAATAATTCCAAGGAACAAACCCATAAGAGCACCCAGAATAATTAAATGCATAACAGCTCCAGCAAAGGATTGATATGCAAAATAGACGTTCATGCCTGGCGAAT
>PMMY01000299.1:0-149 GCA_003162655.1 Methanobacterium sp.
TTTTTTTAATAAAGAACATCATCTAAAACAATATTCCCCTAAATTAGATACAATTATTTTTGTTATAAATCATTTAAATATTTTCCAATAGAAAAGACTCATAAATAATAATTGGCTAAGATAATTTTCTGTTTCTAAAAATTGATAAG
>PMMY01000299.1:217-3727 GCA_003162655.1 Methanobacterium sp.
CCATTAGCACGATCTCTTGATGTCGGAGTTGTTCACAACACTTACTGTTTGAATGGCAGTGAAATAGACCAGAGAGGATAAAGAAAATTTTCAAAAAAAATTGTGTAGATGATTTAACCATATAAATCAATAGAAGAGGCAGATAGTTAAGCTTTTTTAAATTTAACCTATATTAAACTCCAAATTTTGTTTGTTAGGTAATATCCCAAAAAAACTAATAGTATTATTATANNCAGATCTTATTTTGATGGATATAGTTCTTAAAGAAGGTATTGATTGTATTGAATCAGTTTCTAAAATTAGAAAGTTAAATATACCTCTTATTTATTTATCTAGTAATTTTCAAGAGCGATCAGGTAAAAAATCCAAATTCACAGAACCCTATGGATATATGATTAAACCCTATGATAGTGTAGAACTAAAATATGCTATAGAACTTTCACTTTACAAAAATAAAATGGAAAAAGAATTGAAAGAAAGTGAGAAAAGCTATCGTGAGTTGGTTAATAAATCAATGGTCGCGATTTATAAAACCAATTTAAATGGTGATATTATCTTTGCCAACAATGCTATGGCTGAGCTGTTTAATTTTAGAAGTGTTGAAGCGTTGAAAAGAAAAAAAATTCAACAGCTTTATGAAAATCCTGAAGATAGGAATAAATTTATTCAAAAACTACAAGAAGAGGGTAGTTTCAACCATTACGAACTTAATATGGTTTCGAATAGTGGTGAAAAAATTAACATTCTTCTCAGTGCACAGTTAAATGATACCAACATAGAGGGAATGATAATTGATATCTCTGAACGTAAAAAAGCTGAAAAAAAGATCAAAGAATCACTTGAGGAGAAGGAAATGCTCTTGAAGGAGATTCATCATAGGGTGAAAAATAATTTAATGATTATATCTAGCCTTTTGAACCTTGAGTCAAGATATATAAAAGATAAAGCATCTAAAGAAATTTTTAAGGAAAGTCAGAATCGTGCTAGGGCAATGGCCCTTATACATGAAAAATTATATCAATCTACTGATCTTAAAAGGATTGATTTCGGTTATTATATTCGTTCATTGACCACTGAGCTGTTCCATACCTACAATGCAGATCCAAGTTTTATAAAACTAAAAATTAATGTTGAAGATATTTTTCTGGATATAAACACATCAATACCATTAGGTTTGATAATAAATGAACTCATCACCAATAGTCTAAAATATGCTTTTCCAGAGGGTAAAAGAGGAGAGATCAATGTTGAATTCCACCCACAAGATGATCTATATGAATTAATAGTGAAAGACAATGGAATAGGATTTCCTGGAGATATAGATTTTCAAAATACAGATTCACTCGGTTTACAAATAGTTAACAGTTTAACTGGGCAAATTGATGGTGAAATTGAGCTTAATAATACCCATGGAACCGAATTTAAGATCAATTTCAAAGAATTACAATTATAAGAAAATTAAGATTATTGTGTCGTGTTTGTTTTTTATTCGTCATATTCTTGTTCTTTTAACAATACAGGTTGTGTGTTAATATAATTCTAATATTAATGATCTTCAAATATGTTCAGTTAAAATTTAACATNNATGTTAAACTTATTGGTTCTTCCAATTTCTCACTCCTATTTTTCTTTTAAATTAAATTAATAATTAAAAAAAAACCAAGAATCCATCGTCATTTCGATGTATATTATAGATCAAATACTCCCATTTTGTTAACCATTTATATAGAATTTATAGGCTAAATAGTAATGGTGCACACCAATTAAATACATGTTAAAGGTTTATCGAATAGCCTATCAGAAAGTGAACGTTGAATGTCATTTAATTCAATCAACTATTTTTGCTTCATTATTATAGGGCGTTACTTCAATATAAATAAATGATAAGTTTGATCTAATTCTCCAATATCAAGATATAAACAAAAAAAATATTTTTTAAGCAATTTACTTACATCTTATTTAAATANNATCAGATATTTTCACAGAAAAATGAAAAATGAAAAAATATTTTAGGAACCAGTTTCGAATTTGAGGTGTAATTGTAAGGATGGTTTTAAATTAAAACAGGAAATCTGTGTTTTTTAACCCATGATATAATTTCACACAATAATAACATCAATTAAATGAAACTGAAGTTGGATACATAAATTCTATACAATTTGTAGAGGTTTTTAGTTTTTTAAAATAAAAAAAATATGAAAAAAAGAATTCATTGGAATACTCATTAGTAAATTTGGATTTATTTTATTGTATCTGGAATATAAATAAAATCATCATTATAAGTTATTTAACATACTGTTTAACATTTTCTCTTACAATAGAAGAAGCACCGTAATTTTTTATTCCTTTCAACATGATTGGAAACTTATTTTTTGGTATGAGAACATTTATCTGTGAAAAAGTACTTCCCTCAACAACAGTTGGTTCGTCTGAACAGTATGCATTGGACAAAAGAAAATTTTTAATATCAGCTACCTTTGTGTTGGATATGTTGAACTTAACATCAAAGTATTGTCTGGCATTTATAGCACCGAAAAGTTGTTCAAATATTAACTGGGCCTTTTCATCTTTTACACCTTTACAACTTGGGCCTGCATAAAGACCTGCACTAGATTCCATTATGGTCTCAAGTTCCTTTAGTCCTGCCTTCCTTAGGCTGTTTCCAGTCTGTGTATTGTCAACAATGAGATCTGCACCTTTTGCTATGTACACTTCTGTAGCACCATCAGAGTTAATGACTTGAACCATTTGATTGTTGCCGTCACGAAGTCCTCGCACCTGAACAAGAGGAATACTGTCTCCGAAGACCTCCTTATAACCAGTGTTGTTCATAAAAAACTGTCTGGTAAGATTTGGATATTCTGTATAGCATAATATTGGAGTTTTCCTGTTCTTATTAAACATGAAAAATTCTGTTAATGAATTGTATGGAGATTCCTTTGGCACGCCAACTATAAGCCTTGTCTGTCCATAGTTAAGGTCACCTATCTTCCTAATTAATTTTTCTTTGTAGTTAACAGATTCTTCCTGCACCCAATCTTCGCCGATTATTGCGAGGTCAAGAATTTGACGATTCAGTTCTACAGGAGCACTCTGGGGTCTTGTTAAAAATCCTTTAATCTCAGGATCGTTTATAATTACTATCTCATTGGACTCATGACCAGGTTCGTATCCTCTAACTTCGTAACCTGCATCAACAAATAATTGGTAAGTATTACCTCTATTGACATTATTTAAACTCCCTTTGGGGAGGCCTAGTACTATTTTGTTCATACTAATAAGCAAAGGACAATTATATAAAAATGTTTCGATATGCGGACAAATTATTTAGTTTTGTAGGTAATTTAAGCCATAATTTAGTAATATATTTATTCAAAATTTTATTATAATTTAAGATGAAGTTTAGTAACAGAATTTGTCTTAGATAATCGAGTAGAATGAAATTCGAAATATAATTCTTATTATAATATTAAAAAAATAAAAAAAATTTGAATATAAAAATTTGGAAAT
>PMMY01000059.1 GCA_003162655.1 Methanobacterium sp.
TAAAAAAAAATAGGATTTGATCATAAGATCAAGATATTTAAAAATTGAAATTAATATTAAGTACAAACCTGAATTATCTTTATTTATAGTTGAAAATATTGAAAAAATTAAATAACGATGATATTTCTTAAAAATCTCATGTATTACAGGATATTATCTTATAGAAATGGTATAAGGTGAATTTATGATCAAAAAAAAGAATTCCTCTACCGTGAAAAATCCTAAAATTAAACCACCATGGGACAGGATTAAGGGCCCAATATTTATTGGACGGACTTGGTTGGAGTANNTGAGTACTTGAAAATGTTCGATCTTAGTTCAGAGGATTTGGTTGGTGAGAAAATACTCGATTGTGCTGCCGGTGCCAGTTCATTTACAGCAGAAATGTCAAAAAGAGGATTTGATGTAACTGCAGTTGATATTCTCTACAATGAAGATCCAGATGTTCTTTGTGATAAATGTAGGTATCATATGAAAATACTTGTTGAAGGACTGGGATCTGTTGATCACTTTGTTTGGAGTTTTTTCAACGACTTGGAAGATCTTAAGAACCAGAGAAACCAGGCTTGCAGGGAATTTATTGATGATTATCGAAATCAAATGGGAAGAAAATACATTACCGCAGATTTAACCCGTCTTCCCTTTGAAGATAACAGATTTTCTATGGTTCTGTGTTCACATCTACTATTCATATACGATCACAGGCTTGATTATGAATTCCATTTAAACTCAATCAAAGAAATGCTCAGAGTTACCTCAAGGGAGCTTAGAATTTATCCACTCGTAAAAAATAAAGGTATAAAATCCGATTTTGTTAAACGTATCATAGATGATCTACAAGATTTTGATGTTAATATTGTGAAGGTTGACTACGAGTTCAGAAATGGCGGCGATGAGATGATTACAATTCGGAAGATATAAAATTAGATTAAGTATGGGAGGTTTTAAATGGTTCTTTGTATAGTATGTGGTGCTAAAAATCCAGATTATGCTAATTTTTGTCAAGAATGTGGAAAACAAATACATTCTAAAATAATTAAAGAAGAACCAAAACNNTTATTGGAAATTATGGTTCAACTGAAGTTACAAATGAGAAAGAGTTTGAGAAACTAATAAGAAGAATTGATTCAGAGATAAACTCAAAAAAAAGGATTTGGATAAAAAACTCAAAATAATTACTTCTGACAAGGTACAAATTGATAAGATACAGGATGAAGATAAGCCTCTCAGGCATCACATATTCGGTTTCTTTAAAGGAAGTAGAATCCCCTTATAAAGAACGTAAAGTCTTATTTACAGATTCTGAAAATAACGAAACTGAATTAAAAGTTTATTTTGAGGACNNATGGATATATCGACATTCCTGAGATTAATTTCCAAAGTATTTCTTTAATTCAATCAAAAAATGAGAATTACGCATTAGCATATAATGACGAACATTTTAATGAGAATGGTAGAGTGAAGGGGGATTTAGCTTTCATAAATCATGATAAACTATTTTTAATTAATGACTTGGAACGCCCTAATGATGGTAAATTAGCTTCAAATGGAAAATTTATTATAAATGATTGGATGTCAGGCAATGAACTATGCGGAATATTTTATGCCTTTAATTCACAATCAGAAATTTTAATAAAAAGAAAATTTAATTCTAATCTAGGTAATAACGGTATATCTGAAACTGGACAGTATGCANNAAACATATTATAGTGATTCAAATGATGAAAATAAAATATTTTTCTTTGACCTGGATAATGGTAAACTTCTTTGGGAAAGGGAACGGGATGCAGGAAATATTAATAAGTTCGAATTTGATGATACTGAGAATATTCTCTCAATATCTTATGAAAAAGGTGGAAAATATCATTACAGTTTCACTGGAGAATTTTCAGATAAAGATAAATTCATGAAAGAACGAGTAATCTATGCCAATGGATACGAATTATTTGAAATAGCTAAGGAAAAAATGGATGATTTAAATTATAAAAACTTAAATTTATCTGATTATGAAGAGGTTTTATCTATTCTTTTTAAAGCTTCGAATAAGGATATTAGTAATTATACAAAAGCAAGGGTATATAGAATAATTGGTGAGATAANNATTTTGAAATAGCACTTTCAAATGACCCTAAAGTTGGTGTAAAACGATTGTACGATAATTTGAAGAAGAATATAATATAGATTTAAAAATCGAATATAAGAATTAAAATCGTTATAACTACATGAACTGAATTTCTTGAGAAATATCTGAATCATGCGATTTAGAAGAATTTGAAATGATTTATTAATATATATTACAAAGAGTAAAATATGATAGATAAGCAAACTGTTTTCATTTTAGGCGCTGGAGCAAATGCACCCTATGGATATCCCACAGGAAAACAATTAAGACAGCAAATCATTGATAACCTTGATATTAATAGAAAGAAAGTTGATATGGTACAATTTAATGAATTACTTCGTAAATTATTGTTACAAGAAAAGCGTATTGAATCAAAAGAGTTGAGAAATAATTTACTTGAATCAAGACGTTCTTCAATCGACTTGTTCCTTGAAAACAGACCTGAACTAATTAACATTGGAAAATTATCAATTGCATGCGGAATTATCGAATTTGAAAAACGTGATAAGGGGCCTTGGGACTGGTTTGAATATATACACGATTCAGAATTAGCTCAATGTAAGTCTGCCGAAGAATATTGTCAAAAAAATAATGTTAACTTTATAACTTTTAACTATGACCGTCATCTTGAACACTCCTTAATAAGCAGTCTTAAAAGTACATACGATGAGAAAGAAGATAGATGTGCTGAATTGATAAAGGATTACTTTGAAATTATACATGTTCATGGGAAATTAGATAATNNGAAATTAATAAAAAATGCTGAATTAATTATTTTTTTGGGTTTAAATTTACATAATCATACTAATCTTAATAGGTTAGATATTCAAGATAATATGAAAGACAAAAGGATTTATGCAACATTAAAAGGATTGACTGGACCTCAAAGAGATGATGTTAGTGAATATTTTAACCATGAATTAAGTTTCATCTCATTAAGAGCCGTTAAAAATAATAGATCTCAAATATATAATTATAATGCTTATGATTTGCTTCGTGAAGAAGTTAGATTCCGTTATTAAAATAATTTAATTTTAGAATTGCTCTCTGAAATAAGATTGTTTGTAACAAATATTTTTTNNCCTCATACCTCTATAGAAAATTATTGTATTTAACTACATTTGTCTTAAAGTTCCTTGGCCCTACTGATGCCTAATGATTTTCCAGCCATCTTACTGTGAGATTATACAAGCTCGATGACTAAACTCTCAGTTATATCATATAGATGTGTATCCAAGTAACTCTTAAAGGGTTTTATATCTAAAAAAAAATTATCTAAAATTAATATTTGAAATTTTATAAATTGGAAAAAGCAAAAAAAATTTAAATAATGTTCTTCTTAGGGTGAACACTCTCACCTTTAGGATACATGGTTACAGTTGCCCCGTATACCTTTATAAAGAGTTCAACTACTTTGGCAAGTACTGGATATGATTCTTTACTATTTTTTGTGCACAGATATATTTTTTTGATTCCAACATCAAGTGTAAAATCGTCCAACTCTTCAATTGTTCTGGAGCCTATGATTCTCTTATGTGTTTTTCTTTTTCTTTCAGAAATTTATCAACTTCTTGGGATATTCCTTCAAGATCAAGTGAACATTCTATTCTTNNATTCTCTCGCGCTGACACCAATCAAATATAGCCTCAGTAGCACCCCGGGATATTTTACCCTGTTTTTCCCCGTATTTAAGTCTTACAAGTCTTCTAAATGCAATTTCCAGTTCGTCAGATATACAGATAGTAACGCAGCCCATAGAATACCTCTTTTTAAATATTTGTTTAAAATGTAATTTTAATATGAAATTCTTAGTTTATAATGTTAATGTAAAAATTTTAAATTGAAANNTATTCTTGTTTATCAAATATTGAAATAGGATCTATAATCTTAATGCTCTTTTCCATTTCTTTAAGTTTAGTTATGTCCTGAATAACACCATCGTAATATTTTATATTCCCAGAATCATCTTTAACAACAAAAGCTGACACAGAAGCTGTAAATGGTGTTCCGTCCTTCTTCTTGAACTTTAGTTCCTGGTTTTTAACACGACCATATTTTATCATAGTACGATCAAATCTAATCTNNTCCAGTGTGATCAAATCTAATCTTATCCTCTCTGTCCTGGTATAGATATGAAGCTTTAATTGCGGTTATCTCAGACTTTTTGTAACCGAACATCTCCAAGAGGGCAGGGTTAGCATCAACCAATTTACTATGAGGACCTATTGTACTTCTGTAAACCCCTACACTAATATTTTCAAACAGGTTCCTGTAATTGTCTTCTGCCTTTTTACGGCGGGTAATATCAACAGCTATACCTGCAATACGCTTTATTTTATATTCTCCATTTTTAAGTGGGATCGATTTGCCCCATATCCACCTTATACTCCCATCAGGTCGTTTTATTCTGTACTCAATTCCATTTTTGCTATTGGATCGTACCTCGTGTGGTATTCGGAATATGGTATCGATTACTTGTTTTCGATCTTCGGGATGAATTGATTCTATCCATGATCTTGGATTGTCAAATAGGCTTTCCCTACTGCATCCCCAAATCTTCTGGTAGGCCGGGCTTATGTAAAGGAGCTGGCTCATCTTGGGATCGATAATCCAGAATACTTCCTCAATATTCTCTGTCATCTGCCTGAATTTNNTTCTACCTCCCAAGCAGTTATAGATATTTCTATAGGAAATTCGCTTCCATCCTTTCTATGACCGTATGATTCAAATAATTTACCTGAAAGCATATGTCTACCAGTTAATTTGAATTGCTCCTGTTTTCTCTTGAATTCATCCTTGTAACGACCAGGCATAAGCATATTCACAGATTTTCCCAGTATATCCTGTTCATTGTATCCAAATATTCTCTGGAGGCTATTATTGCAGAATACTATACTACCTTCTAAATCAGTGATTATAATAGCATCGACTGCTGAACTTGCAACTGTACGGAATCTTTCCTCACTCTGCTGCAGTGCATTTTCAGCCATCTGTCTTTCGGTTATATCTTCAACTGTCATTAAATATTCTTTATTTTCAAGTAGAACAGGTGAGAAATCTATTATTTTTTCCTCTCCGTTTTTGCAAGTAACTTCGTAAGTTCTTGGCCTTCTTTCACCGGGTAATGCATTATTAAAATCATTCTTCCATGTTAAAATAACTTCATGCCTTTTTTTAGGGTCTTTAAATGCTTTTTTAAACCATTCCTTCCCATATGGAATTTCATCCATATCATAGCCAAACATTTCACGGAACTTGGGATTTATGTATTTATAAACCCCATTTTTATCAATTAATACCATACCAAAGGGTGCATTCTCTGTAAGACTCATAAATCTGTTTTTTTCATTACTTAGTGCTTTTTTAGTATTTTTAATATTACTTATATCCCTCCCTTCGGGTACTAAGTACTTAACTTTTCCATTGGAATCGTATACCGGGTGCATACTGAAATCGATCCATATCAAACCATTTAAAGAGTTTAGCTGAACTTCATGAGCCAGCGATTTCCCTGAAGCACATAGCTCTATATCTCTTCTTAAAGATTCTTTGACCTCTTCTGAATAATCC
>PMMY01000108.1 GCA_003162655.1 Methanobacterium sp.
TAATGATTTCCATAAAAAGAATCCAGTATTAGAAAATATTAATCATATCAGATACTTCTCTCTTGATTTGATTATGAAAATATTGAAAACTAAATATTATTTTTAAGTTTATATTTGAAAATTATCTGAGTTACATATATATTTTACATTATTAAATCACAGTATTATTAGATAAGATCAAGAATATTATAGTATTATGCTTCAACGATTAAACCAGAACCAAATACATGATCAACTGATATATGAATTAATTCTGTGATGAAAATGAAATGTGAATTCTGTGGAAAAGGTGGTTATGGTAAAACCATAGATGAAAGAAATTACTGGAATATTTTTCTGGCACCAAGTCAAAGGTACTTGGGAACATGTGTAATTGCAATTAGAAGGCATTGTAGTAATTTATCAGACCTTGAAGATATTGAGTGGAAGGAATTTTCAATAATAGTTCGTGAAATGGAGTTTATACTCGATGAGATTTTTAAACCAACACTTTTCAACTGGAGTTGCTTTAAAAACTCCGCATATAGAGTTGATGATCCAGATCCAGAAGTTCATTGGCACTTAATTCCCAGATACGACCACGAAGTTGAATTTCAGGGCATTAAATTTGAAGATCCAGACTTTGGGTTTATACCTCAACCAATAAAGAGGAAAATCCCTGAAACAGTAATGAAATGCATGATCAACAAGATTAAAACCTACCAACAACATTGATGCTGATTAAAATTATGATTGATACTGAATTTTATCGTTAACAATTTGAAATAATGAATTTAAATTAATAAATGATACGGAGACCAAAATGAACACCAAATTGAAAAAGGTTATTGAATCAATGCACCAAAAGAAAATAGATTGTATGATAGTTTTAAAACCCGAAAATATAAGATATCTAACTGGGTTTAGACCTTCAAGCTCTTCAATACTTATATTAAAGGACAATCCAATTCTTTTAGCATCTAAAATAGATCGAGAAGATGCATCTGGAAGTTCAATGGTTAACTTTGAAGTTTACGAGAAATTTGATGATATAAAGAAACTTTTACAGGGTAAAGTTGGAATTGAAAAATCCATGACAGTTGAAACCTATCAAAAGTTGTCTGGAGAATTCAAAATTGAAACAACAGACGTCGTTGAGATTTCAAGATCAGTTAAATCGACATGGGAAGTGGAAAACATTAAAAAAGCACTCCAAATAGCTGAAAAATCCCTAACGGAACTAGAATTTTCAGGTACAGAAGTGGAGTTAGCAGCCAAACTTGAATACAACATGAGGATTAACGGATCAGAGCGAGCATCATTTGAAACCATTATGGCTTCAGGGCCAAGAACAAGTCTTCCACATAGTACCCCTTCACCCAATGAAATTGAAAGTCCTGTTTTAATTGACTGGGGGGCTGTTTATAATAACTATTCATCTGACACCACAAGAACTATTATACAGACAGAAAAACAGGAAGAGATATTTAATATAGTACTGGATGCACAAAAAACTGCTATTAAATCTATGAAACCAGGGATGAGATCTTGTGAAATAGATATTGCTGCTAGAGATGTTATAACTGAATATGGATATGGAGATTCATTTATCCATTCAACAGGTCATGGTGTAGGACTTGAAATTCATGAATCCCCCTCATTATCTAAAAATGATGAAAGCAAGCTAGAAAAAGAAATGGTAGTGACTGTAGAGCCCGGTATTTACCTTGAAGGAGAATTTGGTATTAGAATTGAGGATATGGTTCTAATAAAAAATCGAGGAATAGTTCTAAATAAACTTAAAACAAAAATATAATTTTAAACATATTTTCAAACCAATTTCAAAGGTTTATTGAAATTTCATTGTATAAAAATAATCATTACTTATATATGGGTATAATTTAAAATAATAAATTAATATAAAAGGTGGAAAAAATGGCAATTATACCCCCAGCATTATCCCCAGTATCAAGAGGCCTTGACAATGTCTTACCTGACAGATACCTTGTAATAATACAGGAAAATCTTATTAGATCAGGGATGTACGTTAAAGCATCTGACCTCATGACGCTAGTACTTTTAGGTGGCCTTTTATTTGGATTCCTTGGACTAATTTCATTTCTAATTATAGGAATCAATCCGATTATAGGATTGGTTGTTGGATTGGTTACACCTGTGGCCATTGTTTTTGGTTGGTTATTCTTTTTAATGGAACGCAGGGTAGATGCAATAGAACAAACAACTCCTGATTTTTTAAGACAAATTGCATCACTATTAAGGGCAGGTATTGGTATTGAAACCGCTTTAGAAGACATTTCGAAACAGGGCGGTGGACCACTCAATGATGAACTTAAAAGGGCAGTTATCGAGATAAAGATTGGAAGTACCTTCGATGATGCATTACTTTCTATGGGTGAAAGATTAAAATCAAAAACCCTTGACAGAACATTCCGGATGATTCTCGAGGGTAAAAGGGTTGGAGGAAGTTTATCAGATGTAATTGAAACTGTTGCAGAGGATTTAAGAGCTGTTCTAGCTTTAAAACGTGAAAGAAGAGCAAATGTTATGATGTCTGTAATGTTCCTACTTATAGCAGCAATAGTAGCTGCACCATTTGCTTTAGGAATGATCATGATTTATTCCGGTTTCATAGCATCCCTTGGAAAAGCAAATCCACTTGCAGATGCAGCGTACATATCTGCGAGTGGTTATATCATAATTCATTCCATAATAGCTGGACTTTTAATTGGGATAATACTTTATGGTAGTGCGAGAAAGGGTGTAAAATTTTCCTTGATCCTAGCTCCTGTTGCATTTGGAATATTTTATTTAATAAAAACCTTTGGAATGATGTTCATAGGATTTTCATAAATTTAAGGTGGTGTAAGCATGGATATTATTAAAGACGATGCAGCTCAATCATCGGCAGAAATGGTCTTACTTTTTGGTGGTGTAATTGCGATTGCAATTACAGCAGCAATTTTCTACAGGCAATACTTGAGTGGATTGGGAAATGCAATAAAGGGGGGTACTGACCTTAGCAACGTTCTTAGTAGCATTGGCAATACTTCTAATCCTAATAGTTTAATCAATAAGCTTAGCTAAAAAAATATTTAATTCTTTTACAAGTTTTCAAATCAATAATAAACAATTAAAATTTTATTCTTTTTTTTTCATCATCAAAGATAATGTTATTTTATAATCATGAAAATTTCTACTAGGAGGGCTTAAGAAATGGAAATGGTAATCGATGGGAATTTGATAGACAAAGAGGCTAAAATAAACATTATTAATCCTGCCAACAATCAAATTGTCGATACAGTACCTTCAGGAAGCCTTGAAGATATAAAAAATGCATTAGAAGCTGCAAACCAAGCAAAGAAAGCAATTAATGATATGTCTTCTCGTAAGGTTTCCAGGATTCTGTATGATATCTATGAGGATATCTTAAAAAATTCTAATGAACTAGCTCGTCTCATAACACTTGAAACTGGTAAACCAATAAATGATTCAGTAAATGAAATTAATAGATCAGTGGAAACTATCTTACTATCAGCAGAAGAGTCTAAAAGAATATATGGTGAAACAGTTCCACTAGATGCATGTATTGGGGGTAGAACAGCATTAGGATTTACAATAAAAGTACCTTTAGGAGTAATTTCTGCTATAACACCATTCAACTATCCTGTTAATCTCGCAATACACAAGATAGCCCCAGCGATAGCTGCAAAAAACACAGTAGTTCTAAAACCTTCAATAAAAGCTCCATTAGCTGCTTTAAAACTGGTTCANNGAGATGATTTTGAGTCCTATTGTAAATAAAATTTCATTTACAGGAAGCGTTGAAACAGGTATTTCAATTTCCAGAAAGACAAGTATGAAAAAAATCACCCTTGAACTTGGTGGTAATGACCCCCTGGTTGTACTTGACGATGCAGATGTTGAAAAAGCTGCTCAAGCTGCTGTTAGCGGGTCTTTCCTCAATGCAGGACAGGTATGCATAGCAGTGAAACGTATAATACTACATGATAACATTGCCGATGAGTTCGTTAGCAAAATGGTCCCTCNNCCTAAGACAGTTAAATTAAATATGGGAGATCCAATTAAGACCGAAACTGATGTAGGACCATTGATCGATGAAGAAGCAGCCATAAAAGTCGAAATGTTAGTAGATGATGCATTAAACAATGGTGCAGAACTTTTATTGGGTGGAAAACGTTCTGGTGCATTTTACTCTCCTACTGTAATCGATCATGTTAAACCAGATATGAAAATTGTAAGTGACGAAACTTTCGGACCCGTAGCACCTATAATAAGGATTCATGACGTTTATGAAGCATTTGAAGTTGCAAACAATACCCAATACGGCCTCCAGGCCGGAGTGTTTACTAGAAGCATTGAAAATGCACTCAAAGCCGCTAAATTAATTGAAGCAGGAAGCATAATAATCAACAGACAATCAACATTCAGAACAGATAACATGCCGTTCGGAGGATTTAAAATGAGTGGAATGGGTAAAGAAGGAATTAAATACGCTATTGATGATATGACAAAGACAAAATTAGTTGTTTTTGGATGAAAATCTGTTTCCAAATTATTCAGAGAGTTTTGGATAAATAACTTTAATACCATCCTCTTCAAGTACCTTGAAAAGTTCCTTGAAAATTGTGTGGACAGGGTAGAGTATTTCAGGTTGTATTTCCCTTATCATCTTCAATAGCTCGGGCCCAGACGCATGTCCAGAAACGTGCATTTTATGTACAGGAAGAAGATTAAAATGAGACAACCAGTTATTAACACGTTTTTCGTCAAATTCCATCTCTTCATCAAATGGTTCAGTAACTGACTTGATATAAACAGCATTTACTGGTTTGATATCAATTAATTCCTTAAGTTCAAAGAAATCACATCGGAAAATGTATTTTTCAGGTTCTTCACTAATATCAATGTAGTTAACTGCATTCCCACATTCAATAAATTCTTTCTCCCATTTTTTATAATCATAAGATTTATGAGATGGATCGATATCTGAACTGCATAACCACTTTCCATCAAAACAAACAAAAGAATTATCTCCAATTAATCCCCAGCCTCTTTTAGGAATGTAAACTTCAACATCACCCAGTTCAGGATATCCCCTACCACTGAAGAGTTTAAGCATGTATGCCTGTTTCAGATTGACCACAAGAGTTCTGTCTGTATCTTTCGCAACGTTGTAAAAGGTTAAAAGACGATCTAGATCTCTTACAGGGAAATTTACAATTACGAGACCTTTAAAGTCAGCTATGAGATTTTTAGCAATAATTTCAATATCTTCCTCTGTTTCTGTGCTTGTATTATCTATCCTAGTACCTTCAGAAATCATTATATTGGGATTGGACTTTTTAGCTTCTTTAACAAATTTATTTGTAATCTGTGGTTTTCTACCATGAAATCTAAGATCCCCTGTATAAACTATTGTTTCATCGTTATTTTCCATGAAGAAAGCAGAAGCTCCAGGAAGTGAATGATCAACAGGTGCACTTCTGATTGTGAAATTGCCAATTTCAAAATTTTTATAAGGTTCAACTATATTTAACACCCTTTCTAACTTGGCATCACCACCTGAGAGTCTTTTAAAACCCTTCAAGCTTTTTTTTGCTGTGAGGTGAAAAGTTTTTTTATATTCAAGGGTTTCACCAAACGAGACTGCACTTGTATCCTCAAGAACTTTCAAAATCAATTGGGAGTCCTTTGTCATAAATAATGGTATGTCATGGCGCAGGTGATGTATATACGCAGAATGATCCATATGGGCATGACTTAAAAGTACTCCATCGACAGAACGCTTTTCCGAAGTGTTCAATCCGGAGTGTCGGAGGTAATCATCTCTGTAAATACCATTTATATTAGGAAGAAGCCCCATCTCAACAAAGTCCATGATTCCGTTGCCCTTTCGTGGCTGTAGAAACTCTGAAAAATAATCATTTGCCTTTTTAAAACTCATACCAAAGTCTAGAAAAATAGATGTGGAATTTGAGCCTAATAATATCTTGTTTCCACCTATTTCGTCAACTCCCCCGTAAAAATCTATTCTAACCATAGTTTCTTTTGTATTAATCTTAATATAATTTTTTTTCTATAATTAAAGAAATTTATATATCAAAAATGAAATTTCTATTTTAAAAAGGTTTCTACTAAGTTTCGGGTTTCATTAAGTGAATTCAGTGGAATTCCATGAGGCATATCTCCTAAATTTCCCTCAACATCTTTAAGCACCCCATCACCAGCTCCAAGGAACATTCCTTCACTTGTGACACCCATAAACACCGATGGAGGTAACATTGCTACAGCAACTCGATTACCTTCTTTAACTGTTAAATCGTTGGTAACAACTGTTATTGCCTTGTTTCCGAAGTTTACGTTGCATACTAAAAGTTTATCCATCTTCTGAATGCTAACTATTTCTCCTGTTTTAATATCTATCCCTATAACTGGGTCGTTTATTGGTCCAAGTGAAAGTCGCGTGTCAACTGTGGAAATGGTGTTAAGAGCGAATTTCATTTTAGCAATAGACTCTTCAAGTTTTTCTTTCTCAGCCTTGTTTACGAGTTTTAGGAATTGAAGGTGCCATCTTTCTCCCCCAAGAGCCTCGATTATATCCTTAACCCTTTCTTTCAGATCGTTTGTCTGGGGAGAATTAGCAAGATCTGCAGGTTCCATGTAAGAAAAGTACATAACCTGTATTTCAGGTAACATAGCCCTAGCAGAGGTTAAACACTTCTTTTTATTCCATATGCCCTTTAGATTGGCACCTTCTGCTGTTTTTATGAATAGTTCAACGGATTTCTCTAAAACACGTAATCTGTAATCCTTACTCGTATCCCACATTTTCTCACCTGATTAATAATTTAAAAGATAAATAATTATGAACTGCTATAAATAGATTCTAAAACTCAATAATATTAATTACAACTAAGTTTTTTTTTTGAAATGTTAAGATTGATCTAAGTTTTTTTTATAGAATATATAGAGCTATAGAATGTATTTTAAATTATCTTTTCTACGAAATATTAAACAACTTAAAA
>PMMY01000131.1 GCA_003162655.1 Methanobacterium sp.
TGAAGATATCGATGTCAAGATGCTCGGTAGTGGAAGAACCTTCGTCCTAGAGATAAAGGAGCCTAATATCCGTGAAATCGATCTAAAACATCTTGAAGAATCTATAAATGAACATGCTGAAGGCAAAGTAGAAATTTCAGAAATGAAATTTGTAGACAAAAAGCGAAGAGCAGAAATAAAAGAATCTTCAAGAGACACTTATAAAGTTTACAAGGCAACAGTCGAACTTGGAGATGAAATTGATAACTCTATTTTAGATTCATTGAAATCTATGAAGATCATCAATCAAAGAACACCAATAAGAGTATCCCACAGACGTGCTGATAAAATACGTACACGAGAAGTAACGAAACTTGAATATAAAAAGCTTGACTCTAAGATGTTAGAACTTATAATAGAATGTGAAGGAGGCCTTTATATTAAAGAACTTATTTCCGGCGATGAAAACAGAAGCAAGCCAAGTGTATCAGAAATACTCGGTACCAATGCAAAATGTGTACAACTTGATGTTATAGATGTAAACATTTAAAGTATGAGAATGAATAGTATTATATAGTTATAAAAAATCAAAATATATATTTACATCCTTGAAATATTAAACAACAAAATTTGAAAATCCATTAATATCGGTTTGGTATCAAATAAATCTGATTTAAACGAATTTTATCATCAAATATTGGATCAGTGCACTGTTTGGGTTAGAATTGAGGATATTAAATTTTATTGAGTAAAATTGAAACCAGATTTTAGAGTTTTGGTTGATATTTTATAAAACTGATATACAGTCATCTTAATGCAGACCCTTTAAGGGTTTTGGAGGTTTAAAAATATGGTAAAAAGATCAAAAGGTTCAAGAAGTAAAACACGTTACAAACTTAGAAAGACTATACGAGTAGGTAGAACAAACCCTATAACCAAAAAAATACAAACCTTCGATGAAAGTGATATTGTTCACATAATAATCGATCCAAGTATTCACAAAGGTCAACCACACCCACGTTTCCATGGAAAAACGGGTAAAGTTGAAGATAAAAGGGGAAGCGCTTACATAGTAGAAATAAACGACGGAAATAAGGCTAAAAAATTAATAATCAGACCAGAACATCTTAAAATACAAGAGTGATTTGATGATTGGAAAAAAAGTCATTGAAACCGACCCTATCACTATTGCAGAAGCTAAACAAATGCTTGAAGAAAGTTCAGAGTCTTACGATCCAACCTACGAACAGAATCTTGCAATGGATCATGTGACCAAGTTTTCAAAACTTGATGTAGAAACTGCTCAGAAGCTTGTTAACGAGCTTCAGGAAATAATAAAAAAAACACAAGCTATAAAAATAGCTGATATCATGCCGCTGGATCTAGCAGATCTGAGGTTGATGTTTGCAAAGGAAAGGGGTTCACACAAAAAAGAAGAGTTAGAACAGATTTTAGAGATAGTGAACAAGTATAGAGAATAATGCTGAAATGATTCCGTATGGAACATTTCGAAATTTTTAGAAATATAAATAACCATCCGGGTGGTTTGATGGAAGATCATGCAATTATCCTTGATTATCTTCCTTTAGGTTATGTTAAGGAAGGTACACCTTCATTTAAAAGGAAACCCATAGCTCAAGCTGTAGGGACAGAAGAATTCACCCTTCTGGAACTCATTCCCAAGGAAAGGGTTCAGTTGGACATACATGAACGAGTTTACATAGGTCCAGGTAAGCGGGATGAAATAGCCCGTGTCAACAGTAGATTAAAGTATGATAAGCTCACTACCACTGCAAGAGTAGAGTTGGATTATGTTATCGAGGAAATAATAAAAGAAAATGAGGACAAGTTCATTGAATTCTTCAACGAAGCAGGCCCAATTTCAACCAGGTTACACCAACTTGAATTATTGCCAGGAATAGGTAAGAAGCACATGTGGGATATTATAAACGCACGAAAAGAAGCTAAATTCACTAGCTTCGAAGATATAAAAGACCGCGTAAGCATGCTTGCTGAACCAGTTAAACTTATCGCAAAACGAGTTCATCTAGAACTAGAAGCAGGCGAAGAAAGAAAGGGAAAAATGAAATACATACTATTCACAAGACCCCCAAAACCTAAAAAAGCTTAATTCCCTATTTTTTTTTAATTTTGTAAGTTTCTGTTGATTTTATCCATATCACAATATCGATATCTTACAGATTTGTACATTAAATAATTGTATGGTCAAAATCTTATTAGGAGTTAATAATTTACATGTTGTCTGAAACTCTCAAAATTTTAAATAAAGAAGGTATAAAACTCGATAAACGAAAGGGACAGAACTACCTTATAGACAAGGATGTATTATCTAGAATAATCCATAGTGCGGATCTCTCAAAAACAGATACTGTACTCGAAATAGGAGCTGGTATAGGCACTTTAACCATTCCACTAGCAAAAAATGCTGGAAAAGTTATTGCTGTTGAACAGGACAGGAAGATTGCCGCCATATTGGTAAAAAGACTTAAAAAACTCCAAATTTCAAATGTAGAGATTATTATTGGTGATGCAACGAAAATTGCCTTTCCAAAATTCAACAAAGTCGTATCAAACCTGCCCTACAAAATATCATCACCAATAACTTTCAAGATTCTTAAATATAATTTTGAATTAGCAGTTCTCATGTACCAGATGGAGTTCGCTGAACGCATGATTGCATATCCTGGTGATTCTAATTACTCGAGACTTTCGGTTATGATACACTTTTACACTAACGCGGAAATGCTTTTCAAAGTCTCAAAAAAAGTTTTTCTCCCAAAACCCAAGGTATCTTCTGCAGTTATCATGCTGACCCCAAAGAATGGATTGGACGTTGATGAATTCTTATTAAATGTTACAAGAGCTCTATTTCAGCATAAACGTAAAAAAGTTAGAAATGCTCTAATGGATTCTTTCCATGAGATCGGTGAATTAGATAAATATGAAAGAAGGGACTTAATATCCAAACTCGATCAAGAACTCTTGAATCAGAGGGTTTTTAATATGGAACCAAAAAACATTCGAAAACTCTCTAAAGAAATAGAACGAACTATAAAAGACAAAGATAATCCTTAAATAATTAATTGTTTGAATGTTAAAAATTGTATATATAGCATTAAACATAATTTAATCTGTGATACAATGGATAGATCTCCATACGAAATTTTCCAGTTAGAATGTCCCGAACTTGCAGCCAAGTTCAATGAACTGGTACAAATTCAGCGTTCATTAAAAGGGCTTGATCAAAAAACTAAACAATTGATAAACATTGCCATACAGACATCCAACAGAAACCCAACTGGGGTTAAGATGCATGCTACGATGGCAAAAAAAGATGGCGCAACAAGAGAAGAAGTAGTTGGAGCTGTAACCATGAATTTGCACCTTTCAGGTCTTTCAACTGTTCTTGAATGCCTTCCATCAGCAATTGAAGGTTATGAACTTGATTAAGCTAATATTTTTTTTTATTTAAATTTAATTTTATGAAAAATTTGATTTGGAATTAAAATATGATAAACTACCAAGGAATGGAGTTTCTAATTTGTGATAAGGTATATGAACCTGCAGATGATACATTTCTACTTGCAAAAAACCTATTGGTAAAAAAATCCGATAATGTGCTGGAAATAGGTACAGGAACCGGTATCATAGCAATTATAGCCTCCAAGAAAGTTAAAAGAGTAGTTGCAGTTGATATCAATAGGTATGCTGTAGAATGTGCCAAGAAGAACTCTGAGATTAATCTGGCACGTGTTGATATCAGATGGGGCGATCTTTTTGATCCTGTTGATGAAGAAAAATTCGATCTCATACTATTCAACACCCCTTATCTTCCAATCGAGGATGATGAATTGGTTGATGATGAACTTGAAGTTGCTTGGAACGGTGGGAAAGATGGAAGATTCGTTATAAATCGTTTTATTGAAGGTCTCGTTGAACATCTCAACCCAGCTGGACGTGTTCAGCTTGTTCAATCTTCACTCTCCAATGTAGAAGAAACAACTGGAAGATTAATGGAACTGGGTTTTGAAGTCTGTGTAACAGATAGTGAAAGATTTTTCTTTGAAGAAATTGTTGTTTTAACAGCAAAGCTGGTCTGATTATTCCATTATTTATATTTATTATAAATTTAAAAATGAATTAGAAGAATATGGTAGCAAGCAAACCTACACTAAGTCCCATCACAGTCAAAACAGTTGCAATGGCAATGAAATTAAATAATCTTGAGTTTACATATTTTCCCATGACCCTTTTATCATTGATGATCAACAACATGAGTATCAATACAAATGGGAGTAATAGACCGTTTGCAACTTGGGAAAGGAATAGAATAGTCAGAAGCGGAACGCTAGGGATCATAATTATAATCACTGCAAGTATTATAAGTCCCAGATAAAGACCATGAAATACTGGTGCTTCTCTGAACCCCTTTGAAACTCCAGCCTCAAAACCTAAGCTTTCACAAACGTAGTAAGCCGTGGAGAGGGGTAGAATACTAGCTGCAAAAAGTGAAGCATTTAAAAATCCAAATGCAAATAATATACTCGCATAGTGGCCTGCAAGAGGAACAAGTGCATTGGAAACATCTGCAACATTGGTTACTTGTATTCCGTTCGTGTATATGGTGGCTGCACATGCTAGAACTATGAAAAATGCAACAATATTCACAACTATGGCCCCAAAGATAGCGTCTATTTTAGAGTACTTCAAGTTCTTTAAACTAATTCCCTTCTCAACAACTGAAGACTGTATATAAAACATCATCCAGGGCG
Source organism: Methanobacterium sp. (assembly GCA_003162655.1). Lineage (GTDB taxonomy): Archaea > Methanobacteriota > Methanobacteria > Methanobacteriales > Methanobacteriaceae > Methanobacterium_B. The sequence continues at coordinate 4,773 of PMMY01000131.1, forward strand.
CTATTGTTGTTCCAACGATTCCTATCACCATGGTGATGTAGGCAGTACTCAAACTTACTTGGGGCAGTATTACACTATTTGCAGCAAGTCCCCAGTTGGGTCCTGCAAGAAATCCTGCAACAATGTACGACAAATAAAGGGAGGATGCTAGTAAAAATACTTTTTCAACACTTTTATAGTTACCCTTAACCACCAACAACCATACAAATAATGCTGCAGCCGGTAAAGCAATAAAACGGGGAACTCCAAATATTCCTGCACTAACAGCTATCCCTGAAAACTCAGCTAGAACATTTCCAAAGTTGGCCATTAGCAAAGCTATCATCATTAAAAAGGTAAATTTGATTCCCACCTTTTCACGTATAAGATCTGCAAGCCCTTTACCAGATACTATACCCATCCTGACGCCCATTTCCTGTATAACAGCTAAGGCTATTATCATTGGGATAAATGTCCATAGAAGGCTGTAACCAAATTGAGAACCCGCCAGAGAGTATGTTGTAATCCCCCCTGCGTCGTTGTCAACATTTGCAGTGATAATTCCAGGACCCATTACCGAGAGGAAAATTATAAAACTCAAAAATGCGGGACTTTTAAAAAGCCTGCGAAAAATAGTAAAATCCATTAAATAACCTCATCGTCCAAACATTCGTGGAACTCGTTTTTTCCAGGCGGTGGGTAGAACAATGTCAATTGCATCATCTACAGTGATTATACCCCTTAATTTAGTCTCGTCCTCGACAACTGGTAGGGCTATTAAATTGTACTTGGCAATCTTCTGGGCAACTTCATGCTGGTCTTCCATTACATCTGCTTTTATTATATGTGTGTGCATTAATTCTGAAACAGGAGATTCAGGTTCTGAAAGTAGAATATCCCTTAAAGAAATTACACCCACCAGATCTCCCTTCTTACTAATAACATAAACATAGTAAATGGTTTCCACATCGTCAGCCATATGTCTCAATGAGTTCAGAACGTCTTTTACAGTTAAGTCCTGATCCACATAAGCAAATTCGGTTGTCATGATCCCGCCAGCAGTGTTTTCTGGATATTTGAGTAATTTCCTTAGATCATCTGATTCTTCAGGCTCCATGAGGTCTAAAAGTTCTTCGGCCTTTTCATCTGGAAGATCAGCTAAAACATCTGCAGCATCATCTGGAGACATTTCGTCAAGAAGTTCTGCAGCACGTTGACTGTCCATACCTTCTAGAAGTGAAACTTGTCTTTCAGGTGAGACTTCTTCAAGTGTATCTGCTGCAGATTCGTCATCTAAAGAATTTAAAATATTTAAAGACTCGTTAAGTCCTAATTGATCAACAATTTCTGCCATATCTGCAGGGTGTAGTTTTTTTATCTTCTGTTTAGGAACCTTCAGTTTGACCTTTGAATAATCACTCTCAACAGTATCAATATCCTTCCAAGAAATAAGATCCTCATTCGAAGTTATTCCCAATGGTTTAGCTATTCTGTTAAGACTTAATCTTCTTAAAATTCCATTAACACCTATATCAACACCAATAACATGGTAATGGCCGTTAGTAGGGGATATTTTTATGTCATTAACCCTTCTGATCTTTTTATCCTCGATATCAACTACTTGTCTATCCATCACATCTTTTAAAAGGATAATATCATGTTTTTGGATTTCATACTTTTTTATATCATCTAAAGGGTATTTAAGTTTTATTTCATTCCCTAAAGTTCCAATATATCTCCATGAAATATTTATTGTCTTTTTATCATTGGTATTTATTTTTAAGGCTTTAATAATAGGATATGAATGGTCTGAGGATACAATAACATCCTTTAATTTTCCTACCTTCTCTCCAGATGGAGATAATACTGGTTTTTTAATGAAATCACTTAGATACAAGTTTTTCACCTCCTTGTAAATTTGTGGTCTTGATATTTACATCAAATCGGAGGAATCACTCCCTCTTTAACACGTTCCATAACAATCATCTCAGTTAGATCTTCAACTCCATCTACAGAACGGATTTTACTGTTCATAATGTCATTGAGCTCTTCTATACTGTGTGCCCATATTTTAATCAGTATATCATATTCACCAGATACACTGTATACTTCAGAGACTTCTTCAAGCTTTGAAAGCTCATTTTTAACGTTTTCATGCTTTTCTGATTCAGTCTGGATGATTATGATAGCAGTAACAGTTAGACCCAGTTCATCAGGGTCTACAATTAGTGTATACTGCTTAATCACATTTTTCTCCAATTTTTTTAGCCGATTGGATATGGTAGCGTCTGGCACATTTATCTCTTTAGACATTTGAGAGAGAGTAATCCTTGAATTCCTGACCAGGGAACGAATTATTTCTGAGTCTATATCGTCCATTTTAAATTCTCCAATGATTATTTACTAGAATTAGTATCCTACCATTCAATATATAAAGTTTATGGAAAATTAC
>PMMY01000213.1:0-10084 GCA_003162655.1 Methanobacterium sp.
TATACATCAAATGGATGATGAAGGCGAAGAAATTGATGTAGTAGGAAGAATTGTAAATGTGTACGAACCAAGCGAATTCAACAGAGATGATGGAACTACAGGCAAAGTTAGAACAGTTGAAATTGGTGATGGTACAGGCATAATTCGGACATCTTTCTGGGATGACAAGGCAGAGCTGGCATTTAACATAGGTGATCCAATAAAATTAGAAAATGCAAGAACACGTCTTGGAAACTACAACATGGACCTCAGTATTGGAAGAACTGCAAGAATTGTCAAACCTAGCGCAGATGAAATGATAAACATACCCTCAATAGATGAAATAGAAGATGCCATCTACTCCAACAAGACCATAAGCGAATTGAATGAAGGTGAAAATAACGTAAGAATGGTTGGAAGGGTTATTAACATTTATGATCCAAACGAGTTTCAGAGAAAAGATGGAACAAAAGGTTTAGTGAGAACTGTGGAAATTGCCGATGGCACCGGAGTGATTAGAGCTTCATTCTGGGATGAAAAAACAGAAACTNNGGTAGAAATACCAACTTAACCAAAGCAACAGATGAAGAAACCGAAAAACTCCCATCTTACGACGATATAAAAGAAATGATCTACAAAACCAAGAAAATTGATGATATTGAAGAAGAAGACAGAAATATAAAAGTAACAGGACAAATTGTGGAAGCCTATGGAAACAGGATACTCTATGAAATGTGCCCAAATTGTAATAAAAGGGTTAGTTTAGTTGACAATACCTACATCTGCGATATATGCGGAGAAGAGATTGAAGAACCCAACTACCTTATGATAATTCCATGTGTCATTGAAGACGATACCGGTACAATGCGAGTGACGTTTTTCAGAACAGCCGCAGAAGAACTTATTGGAATGAAAATAAAGGAAATAATAGAAGTAATCCAAAAAACTGGTGATGAAGGATCCTTAGAAGATAAGGTTTCAGATCTTGTGGGTCATGAGATAACTGTTATTGCAGATGCCAGTTTCGACGAGTACAATGAAGAGATACGACTTAACGCTAAAAAACTCGTTGAAATTAAGCTGTGATTGATATTAATAATTCAAATAAAATATAAAGATAATACAAAGTTTATGATACAAGATTTTTGAATTGATGTTAATTGATCAATCTTTAAATAGTGCNNGATATTATTTAAAAATAAATATTTCTAATCAGTGCACAGGACTTAATTATAAATTTGAATTAACAAACAGTTGAAGGGAGATTAAAATGGTGGAACTTGAAGAATTGCCAAATGTGGGAGAGAAAACTGCCCAGAAATTAAGAGATGCTGGTTTCGCAGATATAATGAGACTGGCTACTGCAACATCAAAGGAATTGAGTGTTAAAGCTGAAATAGGTGAGGGTGTTGCTGAAAAGGTTATTGAAGCCGCGAGAAAATCAGAACAGATAGATTTTGAAACGGCACTGGATGTAATGGAAAGGAGAAAGGACGTTGGGAGAATAACAACAGGAAGTAGCGGCCTTGACGAACTCATAGGTGGAGGAATCGAAACACAATCAATTACCGAAGTATTTGGTGAATTCGGATCCGGAAAAAGTCAGATATCACACGAACTTGCAGTTACGGTCCAGTTACCTCCAGAAAAGGGTGGTTTATCCGGAGATTGTGTTTTCATTGATACTGAAAATACTTTTAGACCTGAAAGGATAAAACAAATCGCTGATGGTCTGGGACTAGATGTAGAAGAGGTTCTCACTAAAATACATATTGCAAGAGCCTTCAACTCTAATCATCAGATATTAATGGCAGACAAAGTCAACGAACTCATACAAAATGGTACCAATATCAAATTACTAATAGTAGATTCTCTTACAGCACACTTCCGAGCAGAATATGTTGGAAGAGAATCCCTTGCTACAAGACAACAAAAATTGAACCAACACTTACACACCCTTTCTAATATTGCCAACACATACAATGTGGCTGTTTTTGTCACAAACCAAGTCCAGTCAAAACCAGATGCATTCTTTGGAAGTCCAACCAAAGCCATAGGCGGGCATGTACTTGGTCATGCAGCAACATACAGGATATGGCTCAAAAAGGGACTTGCAGGTAAAAGAATTGCACGACTTGTGGACAGTCCGCACTTACCAGAAGGAGAAGCTGTTTTCAAAGTAATAACAGAGGGAATTTCTGATTAATTTCCTTGAATCTCTTTTTTTTATGATTTAAATGAATTTTACTACTTTTTCTATATATTTGTTAACTTTAAATAAATTATCATCAAAAGATTTATGGATAATATGAGTTCTACTGAAACCATCCTGGTAATCGTCTTAATGATATTTATTGGTTACATTGTTAAGAGAATAGGTATCTTAAAGCCAGGGGACTCGGTAACACTTAATAAAATTGTTGTGAATATTGCAATTCCCTCCCTTATATTCCTTGCAATGTACAATGCAGATCTATCTAACATTAAAATCCTATTGCCTATAACTTTGATATGCATAATAACAGGCAGTTTATGTGGATTATTGGTATACGTGTTTTCAAGAGCCAGAGGTTATTCAAAAAAAACCAGATGGACATTAGTAGGAACTTCAACACTATTTAATTCAGGTTTCATAGGATATCCTGTAGTTTTGGGAGTTTTTGGTGCAGAAGGATTAGTGAGGGCGGTTTTCTATGATATGGGTTCAACAATCCTATTTCTATGTCTTGGAATTTTGTTCATTTTGCTCTTCGGTGGTAAATATACGTCCATAATTCGAAGAACACTTTTATTTCCTCCCCTATGGGGCATAATACTGGGTATCTTTGCGAACTTAATGCACCTGAATCTTGGATTTATCACTTTAAATGTTTTAAAATATTTAAGTGGAGCAGCTATTCCAATAATTATGATATCACTTGGATTGTCGCTTGAAGTGGGTGGTTTAAAAAATTATTTCGGTGCCGCATCCTTCGTTACCATTACTAGATTAATGATATCACCATTAATAGCAATTCTGATAGTAAGTATTTTGGGTTTACATGGCCTTGAAGGAACAGTAACAGTTGTTGAAGCCGGTATGCCGTCTGCAATGTTAAGTCTAGTACTTGCTGCTAGTTATGAACTTGATATCAAAGCAGCTGCAGCTTGTATATTCCTGAGTACAGTTATCAGCATGATATCATTACCAATACTCATTTATTTGCTGTAGTATCCTATGATAAATCCTCAAACTAAAATAAATTTTAGGTAATTAACTAACTAATAAATGATTCAATATTTACTACAGAATCAAAATAAACCATCTTGTAAACCCTTTTAAATTTGTTAAATATTAAGAATTTTAATTAATAACGATAATAAGTTTTATTTAGAATATTTATTAATGAGATTGAATTGAATATTTTTAGTAAATATTTAAATCAATATCTTATCTGTTGAAACCCATAAAAAAAATTCAATTACTGCATATGATAATAAAATACTTGTTTAAAATGGATTAAAATTAATAGTGCTCATATATTTCAAATTAAGTTTAATCATTGTAAACATTCTTCTAATCATGTTTATAGAAATATTTTTTACCGACAATAGGATTATTCAATTAATACAACTACGTTGGGAACTATCAGAAATTTAATTAGTTTAAAAATATACTTCCATATATACTTTGTATAAAAAAATAAATAGAAAACTTTATTTATTAAGTTGATAGACCCTACACATTAAGGATAAGATAATCTATCATAGATTTATGGAATAGGTGATCTAATTGGCAGAAGAAAAAAAGCAAGAAACAACCGAAGAACCAAAAGTCGGTGTATACGTATGTCACTGTGGAATAAACATTGGTGGCGTAATTGATATCGACGCAGTAAAAGATTATGCAGCAACACTTCCAAACGTTGTTGTATCAGAAGAGTACAAATACTTCTGTTCAGACCCAGGACAAGAAATGATCCAGAAGGACATCAAAGAAAAGGGTTTAAACAGAGTAGTTGTAGCAGCATGTTCACCAAGGCTCCACGAACCAACGTTCAGAAGAGCTGTTAAAGAAGCAGGATTAAACCCATACCTTTTTGAATTTGCAAACATAAGGGAACACGATTCATGGGTTCACCAAAATGAGCCAGAAGCAGCAACAGAAAAAGCAAAGGACCTTGTAAGAATGGCAGTAGCTAAAGCCAGATTACTAGAACCACTCATATCTGAAACAGTTTCCGTGGACAACAAAGCCCTAGTTATTGGTGGAGGAGTAGCCGGAATTCAAGCATCACTAGATCTAGCTGACATGGGATTTCAAACTTACCTAGTTGAAAAACAGCCTACAATAGGCGGAAGGATGTCCCAGCTTGACAAAACTTTCCCAACAATGGATTGTTCAATGTGTATTCTAGCACCTAAAATGGTTGACTGTGGAAAACACGANNGTTGAAGTTGAAAAGAAACCACGTTTCATAGATGAAAAGTTATGTACTGGTTGTGGAAGCTGTGCCGAAGTTTGCCCAATAGAAATACCAAACTACTTTGATGAAGGCGTTGGTATGGTCAAAGCTACTTATATACCATTCCCTCAGGCAGTTCCACTATGTTCTACAATAGACAAGGACTACTGTATAGAATGTAAGTTATGCGACCAAGTCTGTGGTAACATGGCAATAAAGCATGATCAGGAACCAGAAAAGATTGAACTCGAAGTAGGTACCATTATAGTAGCAACAGGTTACGATCCATACGACCCAACAGAGAAAAAAGAATGGGCATATGAAACAGCTGAAAACGTTATCACAGGGCTTGAACTGGAGAGATACATAAACGCCTCCGGACCAACCCAAGGACATGTTGTAAAACCATCAGATGGTGAAGTACCGAAAAGTGTGGCATTCATCCAGTGTGTTGGCTCAAGGGACGAACAGATAGACAAACCATACTGTTCAAGAGTCTGCTGTATGTATGCAATGAAAAACGCTCAACTCATCCTAGAACACGAACCAGACACCGATATCACCATTTATTACATGGATATTAGAGCATTCGGTAAAGGATTCGAAGAATTCTACAAACGTTCACAGGAGAAGTATGGTATCAGATTCATCAGAGGTCGACCAGCAACAGTCTTGGAAAACCCTGATCAGACCCTAACCATAAGGTCAGAAGATACCCTACTCGGAAAAGTCACAGAATACGATTACGACATGGTTGTATTATCTGTAGGTTTACAGCCACCTGAAGGTGCAGAAGAACTTAGACAGACTTTAGCTCTGTCAAAAAGTGCAGACGGTTTCTTAATGGAAGCACACCCTAAACTAAGGCCTGTTGACACATTAACAGACGGTATTTTCCTTGCAGGTGTTGCTCAGGGACCAAAAGATATTCCTGACGCAGTTGCACAGGCATCAGGTGCAGCAGCAAGAGCAGCAATACCAATGATCAAGGGTGAAGTGGATATTGAACCTATCATTGCAAGTGTTGACGAGGATGTCTGCGGTGGATGCGAAGTATGCCTTGAACTCTGCCCATACGGTGCAATTGAAAGGATAGACGAACAGGCACACGTAAACATTGCCCTTTGTAAAGGATGCGGAACATGTGTTGCAGCATGTCCATCTGGAGCACTAGACCAAGCACACTTCAAAACCAGCCAGATATTTGCTCAAATTGAAGCAGCAATGAACAGTGGGAAATAAGGGTTAAACCCCTTTCCAATATTTTTTTTGTTTTCTGATTATTTTATAAATAGATCCGAAATTTTTATGCATTAATCCTATTTAGTTAAAAAGAATTTTTTTTAAATGAAGACTATTAATTAAAGATTCATATTATCGTTTTATGATTTGAATAATAAGATCAAGTTATAAACAAAGTGTTTTTGAACATTTCTAAAATAAATTATATAAAAATTTAATACCGAACCAAACCACTTATAATTAGAGGGTGAAAAATTTGTACCAGGAAATGGGTGAAAAATTAAAGGAAATATTAAAGCTTGAAAGNNTTCTGTACCAAGCTTGATAAAGCAGCAAACGGGGAAATATTTTATTCTACAGTAGAACAAGAAGAATGTATGGGTGGTATGAGATACTCTGGTATGAAGGACAAGAAGGAATTACCTAAAAACATGCAAAGTGGTGCATTTCTAGTACCTGCAGGAGTATATAAAAGTATTCCAGCAGTTCAAAGATCATGGCAGAACAACATACCAATTGAAGCAGGAATATTTGATGCTGTTATATTTTCACCATTAAATAAAGCTGATTTTGATCCTGATCTAATATTTGTTGTATGCAATTCAGAACAGGCCATGATGATACTTCACGCCAATGCCTACGATTCCGGATCTCACGGGCTCGGTGCTGATTCAGGACCTATTTGCAGTTCTATGGCATCAGTACCATACTTAACTGGTGAAGTAACGTACGGATTTGGAGATATTGGTTCACGTAATAACATGAATTTGAAACCTGAAGATGTGATGGTGACAATACCTGCCGGAGATATGGAGAGAATCCTTGATAATTTAATTGAAATGAAAAACAAAACATTTTTCAGACGGAATTAAAGTCTTGTCAAAATTTATTTTTTTACTTATTTAGGATTTTTCCAAAATTACTTCTTTTGAAAGTATTTATATTGATTCATTTTATACATTAAATCAGTAGACCCTAGAACTAATTAAAGTTTATCCGGAGGATAATTAATGTTTAAAAACGAGAAATACGCTCTAGAAATAAAGGAAATAACAAAAGAGCACCATAATTGGATGGAGAATAGTATAAATCTTATAGCTAGTGAAAATATAACTAGTACAAGTGTTAGGGAAGCGATCGCTTCAGATCTTTCCCACAGATATGCTGAGGGCATTTCTGGATGTAGATTCTATGAAGGGTGCAAGTACGTAGACCAAATAGAGGATATAACAGTAAACCTTTCAAAAAAGATATTTAAAGCAGAACATGCCAATGTTCAGCCAATATCTGGCGTAGTTGCAAACATGGCATCGTTCTTTGCACTTGCAAAACATGGCAACCCAATGATGGCTCTTGAAGTACCTGTAGGCGGACATATAAGTCACGCAAACGTAAGCGCTGCAGGAATAAGGGGATTAAAAGTAGCACCACACCCATTTGATGAAACAAAAATGAACATCGATGCAGATGCAATGAAAAAGGATATTATCGAGAAAAAACCAAAAATTGTTCTCTTAGGAGGCAGCTTATTCCTCTTCCCACATCCGGTTGAAGATGCGAGAGAAGCTGCAGATGAAGTGGGTACAAAAGTTATGTACGATGGTGCACATGTACTGGGTTTAATAGCAGGGGGATATTTCCAGGATCCTCTCAGGGAAGGCGCTGACCTGCTTGTAGGAAGTACACATAAAACATTTCCAGGACCTCAGGGAGGAATTATTCTATGTAAAGAGGATATAGCAAGTAAAATAGATGATGCAGTTTTTCCAGGGGTTGTTAGTAATCATCACCTCCATCACATAGCAGCATTAGGTATAGCAACTGCAGAAATGCTTGAATTTGGAAGTGCCTATGCAAAACAGATTATCAAAAATTCAAAGGCCTTGGCACAGGAACTTTATGAACTTGGATTTAATGTACTCTGCGAAGATCAAGGATTCACCGAGTCCCACCAGTTAGCAATGGACGTATCCAATATTGGAAGAGCAGCTAAACTTGCAAAAGATTTTGAAAGTAACAACATCATCCTCAACAAGAACCTCTTCCCATGGGACGATGTAAATCGTTCCGATGACCCTTCAGGTATCCGTATAGGGACGCAAGAAATAACCAGACGTGGATTAAAAGAATCACACATGTCAGAAGTTGCAACATATATCAAAAGAGTCGCCATGGATGGGGAAAATGTTAAAGATGAAGTTGCTGAATTCATAAAACATCACAATAAGGTACACTACGCATTCAAAGAAGACGAAGCCTACAATTATGTGGACTTCTAATTCTATTTAAGTGAGAAATTTATTTTAACAATAAATAAATATGGAGAATATTTATGAAAATTGCTTGGGGGATTACAGGAGCTGGACATTTACTCCAAGAAAGTGTTAACATACTTTTTGAACTTTCGAAAAACCATGACGTAACCGTACTTCTTTCAGGAGCCGGTGAAGAGGTTCTAAAAATGTATGGGCTTTTTGAAATCGTTGAAAATTTAACTGGGGGTAAATACAGAGAACTGATACTGGAAGATGATCAGCGTGCGAGCTTTCCAATGACAGGAAGGTTTTCTTTAGGAACCTACGATGTACTGATTGTATCCCCTACTACTTCCAACACGATAGGAAAAATAGTGAATGGAATAGCAGATACTCTTATTACCAACGCAGTAGCTCAATCTGGAAAGGGAATGGTTGAAACCTACATAATCCCTGTTGACATGGAATCTGGTGTGCTTCAAACTGTTTTGCCCTCCAAACTCGAACTTGATCTCTGTCAAAATTGTGAAACATGCACTGCCTCTGCTGCATGTCCCAACGATGCAATTACTCCAGGTATAGAAATAAATCTTCTGAAATGCAAAGGATGTGGTGCATGTCAAACTGCATGTCAATTTGGTGCTGTGACTGGCGGTAGATTAATTAATATACATATGAGGGATATTGACATACAAAATACCAATAAACTGTATGAAATTAGGGGAATAAAGGTTTTAAGGCATCCAAAAGATTTAAAGTCTATTTTATTTTAATATATAGTAATAATAAACAAACCCATAATTGTTATTACCTTTTAATTTATCTTGATTAATATTCCCCATTTAGATCAAAAACCCTTACAATGTTCTTCTACTAAGGAATATAAAATTACTAATGGATAGTGAAACAATAAACTAAATAGTAATTATATTATCCCAAAATTTTTAAGGAGGGATTGGGTGACAGAAGGTAAAAGAATAGATTTCCTAGTGAAAGAACTTCAAGACAAGAGTTGGGTTGTCAGGGAAGATGCTGCCGAACTTCTAGCAGAAATTGGTGATCCTGAAGCGGTTGAACCTTTGATAAATACTTTAAATGATGATGATTGGCACGTTAAAGAAGCAGCTGCACTTTCACTTGCTGTTTTTGCCGATTCCCGCGCAGTTGACCCACTTATACGACTTATGCAAGATGAAAAACCAAGTGTACGTTATGCGGCTGCTATAGGACTTGCTTCAATAGCCGATAAAAAAGCTTTAAATGTACTTGAAGATGCAGTTAAAGATGAAAACCCTGTTGTGAGAAAGGTTGCAAAGATGGGAATTGAAGCTATTAAAAAGAAAGAGTAATTATAAATCTTTTTTTTAAAAAACGAGTTTTTTCAAAATTAGTAATCAACACTATAACTGATATACACAAATAAAACACCTAAAAGTGCCCATATAATCGAATTTAAAGTGGATATCCCTAATTGTGGTAAAACCAAACCTATAATTCCTGCTATAAACAAAAATACCCCTGAAGCGTAGAGGACTATCTTCCTAACAGCAGTGCCGTAGCCAATGGCCAGGAAAACAACACTNNACGCCCAGAACTGCCCAAATAACAGAAGTAAAGATTGATAATCCTAACTGAGGCAAAAAAATGCCTAAAATTCCAGATATAAGAAGGAATAGTCCTGCAGCATAGAGTATTATCTTACTTGTTTTTGTGTTCATAAAATTCCTATCCATCAAATCTTATTTAAGTTTTCTTATTGGTAATACACTAAACTTTAAAAATCAAAGAATTGGACATAAATTCTATATTATTCATAATTCTATTAATTTTAAAATGTTTTCATGAACTTTGAAGTCGAATAATGGTTATCTCAGGAGGACAATTTATACGTATCCAAAAAACATTGGTTCCAAGACCCCTATTAGTATATTGGACCATATCCCCTACTTNNTAAGGATACTTTCTAAATTCAGAACCTCTGAAAGGAGTTCCTATTCCAGGTATAATCATTTGTCCCCCATGAGAATGTCCTGAGAGCTGGAGACTGAACCTTCCGGTTGCAGCACTTTCATCCGCAAAGTCTGGTTCGTGAGCCAACAATATAGCAGGACCAGAAGATGGCAATTTTCTTAATACTACATCTAGATCATGCTTTTCTAGGGT
>PMMY01000213.1:10108-10413 GCA_003162655.1 Methanobacterium sp.
ACATATGAAACAGAATCTCCTGTAATGGCTACAAGGTCTGGTTTCAGTTTATTGACCAGATTTACAACCCCTTCAATACGTTTTGCAGATATCCATTGCCCCAAATGTATGTCGCTAATATGGACTATGCGATAATCATTGAAGGAAGGGTCAAGATCGGGTATTGATACTTTTACGTCCACAATCTCAAAGTCCCTAGCATCAAATTCGTGTATTCCCAGTTTGTCCCTAAAACCAGACATGGCAATCTGCATCTTCTGTCGGAACAGTAGGGCTTTAATGTTAGAAGGAGATTCTTTCATTTT
>PMMY01000103.1 GCA_003162655.1 Methanobacterium sp.
CATGCTTCCCTACGTTGGATCGGGTGTTATGGAAAAGTTTGCAGACAAATTTTAACAGTTTCATACCTACCACTTTCAGCAAATGAGTTTTATAAAATGGTTCACGATTAAATGGAAAAATTTATAACTTCTCCAAAACTACGATCTAGACGGTGATAATCATGGAAATAAACGGAGTGGAAATAGAAGATAACTTTGCAGAAGCATTTGGCATAAAAGTATCCAGAATTCTTATAACTGCAGCAACCAAAAAACTAGCACTTGTGGCAGCTACAGAAGCTACAGGTTACGGAACATCAGTTATTGGCTGCCCTGCAGAGGCTGGAATAGATGGCTATGTTCCTCCTCAGGAAACTCCTGATGGAAGGCCAGGATACATAATCATGATCTGCAACATGAACAAAGATAAATTGGATCATGAGTTACTGGAGCGCGTAGGAATGTGCGTACTGACAGCTGCAACTACAGCAGTATTTGATTGGATGGAAGAACCAGATGAAAAACTCAAGACAGGTCAGAAATTAAAATTCTTTGGTGACGGTTACGAGCAGACCCTTGATATTCAAGGTAGAAAAATTCACTCAATACCTCTAATGTCAGGAGACTTTCTAGTAGAAGCTGAATTAGGAATCAGAGCAGGAGTTGCAGGCGGAAACTTTTTCATACTAGCAGATAACCAACCTGCAGGACTTTTAGCTGCAGATGCGGCTGTTGATGCTATAGAAGCTGTGGCTGGTGCAATAACACCATTCCCTGGTGGAATAGTTGCATCAGGTTCCAAAGTTGGATCAACTAAGTACAAATTTTTAGGGGCTTCAACCAATGAAAAAATGTGTGTAACCCTCAAGGATGAAGTTGAAGGATGCCAAATACCTGAAAATGTTAACGGAGTCTACGAAATTGTTATTGATGGTGTAGATGAAGAAGCAGTTAAAGCAGCTATGAAAGCAGGAATAGAAGCAGCTGTTAAAATATCCGGCGTAATTCAGATAAGTGCAGGCAACTTCGGTGGAAACCTTGGTAAATATCAGATAAAGCTACATGAGCTTTTCTAATATTTAATTTTTTTTTTAAAATAAATGAGAACGACTTTTAATATTTTTGTAATTTAATTCGAATTAATTTACTGTATACAGAACTGTTCTATTTTCTCACTTTCAACAATATTCCAAATTTCTTCTTCAGGAAGATCAACTCCTAGTAACATTCCTGATTTGGTCAATTCCTGTACTATTTTCATAATTGTTTGAACATCTCTTGCTGATACAGTGTGAGAATGGACCTGTCTGGATATTTGAGAAAGAGTCTCCAGGGATCTTTTGGCATCTGGTTTTTTGTACTCTTCTTCACAATTTTTAAGATCATCCTTATTCTTTAAATAGAGTTTCCTCGTTACAACCTCTCTTAAACCTGGAAGATAGTGTTTCGAGTCCAATATTCTACCACCCATGTTGATTATAATTCTTTTGTCGTCAATATCACTTGCTTTGTGTCTTAAAAGAAGTTCGGTTACCCTTCCAAATTCAGATATTTTCTTAACTATTTCCTCGCGTGTTAAATTTACTCCTAAAAGGTATCCTCTTGACTTTAAATCGCTCTCAACATTTGCAAGGCTTTGAGTGTCAGGACCTGAGATTGTGTGTGAATGAATTCCCCCCCCAGAAAGTGTGTAAAGCCTTTCAAGAGATTCCATTCTTTTTGAATCCTCGTCTAGTCTTTTTAAAAATCTTTCCATCTCTTGAACATCAGAAAGCCCGACTTTCCTTTTGAGAGGCTCTTGAAATCCTGGAAGATAATATTCAATGTCTTCTAAAGTGCATCCATGTTTTAGGATAATTTCTGCTTCTTCTTTAATATCTGTGATATCATGCATTTCAGTAATTCTCATCTCTGGTTTTAAAACAACTTCAACCATTCTTCCGTGTTTTCTTGCAAGTTCTTTTATTTCATCTTCATTGAGGTTTACACCTAAGAGTAAACCTTCTTTTTCCAGTTCTTCAGCAACTTTTTTTAGACTTTCCTTGTTGGGTCCTGAGATCCAGTGGGAATGAATTCCGCTCACCGATTCATATATGCTTTCTAAAGATTTTTTTCTTGATTTTTCACGTTCTAAACCACTTAAGAATCTATTAAGCTGGGATATATCTGATACTCCAATTTTCCTGGCTAATGGTTCTTTGAACTCAGGTAAGTGGTATTCTATGTTCTCTAGTGTGCATCCGTGGTTTAGTATGATCTCAGATTCCTTTCGTATGTCGCCAACACCGTGCATGTCTGTGATCTTCATAATAGTTGGTTCCATAGAAGCGAAGTATATGTCTTCGGCACCGCTGGCTTCGGGTGATATAACCTTATCTGCACCGGATCGATACAATCGACGGACATTTTCACTTTTACTTGCTCTTGTAACTATCCATATATCTGGATGTATCTCTCGTGCCGTCAGAGTAATGAAGAGATTGTCCACATCATCTCCAGNNCGTAATTATAACTCCCCTGGCTTTTTTAATGCCTGCATCAATCATGATGCTTTCGTCTGTAGCATCTCCGGGAATTGCAAGAACATCGGGTTCTTCCCACAATTCCTTTTTAACTACATTTTCATCTCTCTCAACTATTATAGCTTGTATATTTCTTTTTTTAAGTTCCTTATGTACCGCGCTTCCAACTCTTCCATAGCCACAGAGTACGAAATGGTCCTTACTTGAAGCTATCATCCTTCTCTGTCTAGCGCCTGATGTTATCTCTTCAACTGCCATTGTAACCACCGTTATTGTTAATGTAAATGCNNATGGTAAAAATTTTTTGTAATGGGGTTATTGGTAGAATATCACCAAAACCAACGGTTGCTATTGTTTGAACTGTAAAATAAAGGGAATTAAGGGGATCTAATCTCATAATATATGTAGAACCTACAATACCATAGGTAATAAGCAATACAACTCCTATTATTGCATAAATTGCTAACTTATATGGTAGATTGGAAAGATCTCTGCCTATAGGTAGTAGGGGTATGTATGGCGGACGCAAAAGATCACCAATTATTTTTATTATATTTTACTGTAAGTCTTGAAATAATGATTAATTATCAAATTATAATTTATATTTCGTTGGGACTATCTCCTATCATTAATTCGGTATGACATAAGGTTATTATTAAATATTCACCATTTAAAATTTAAATTATTTCAGCTATCTCGGACTTTAATAAATATTTTAAGTTATATAGTTGCTTTTATCAATTAATTGATTAAATATCTTTATTAAGTTATTTTTTTCAAGTTCTTTAAAACTATCGATATATTGGGTTGAAACAGCTATTAATTTAAATTTAAGCTAATTAGTTGTACAATTTTAGATTAAAAATTATTTAACCATCTTTCTAACCTAGAAAATCGAACTTGTTATTATTATATATTATCTAAATCACATAAATATTGGATAATATTAGATTCTATCACTTCGAAAACTCCTGATCAACATTCTTAAAGTAAATAATGAGATGAATGATTTTGAATTTGAAGGCAACTTCGATAAAGTAGGATATAAAAAAATGCTGTTAAATGCTAGAAGAATTTACAGATGGGATACAGCTTCGGAGAGGATTCTGCTCACAATAGAAGATCTCAAGGTTTAAATATTGGATTAAATTAGATATTATACAATTATAGGTTGGTATTATGTTCTATTAAAGCCAAAGAACTGAATTAAGTTCTTCTAAATAATTTATTACATAATACGCTATAAAATCCAAATTCACTAAAAATTCGTTAGATTAAAATGTTTTCTATTATTGTGGTGATAAGATGGATATAATGGATATGATGGTTATTGATGCCAATGCTGAGGCAATGGGAATTCCAAAATCTTCTCTAATGGAAAATGCAGGAAAGTGCATTGCAGAAAAATTATTTGAGATTTCAAAATCATGTAAAGTTTCAATATTTGCGGGTACTGGTGGAAACGGAGGTGATGGATTTGTAGCTGCAAGACATCTTCTGAACAAAGGATTCAAAGTCGAAATTTATCTTCTTGGTCACCCATTATATATAAAATCTCCTGAATCACAGAAAAACTGGAATGTTCTTCAGGAAATGAGCAATGAAACAAATTCAATAATAATTAATCAAATTGAGGATACATGCCAACTTGAATCTATAGATTCAGACATTATAGTAGACGCCATTCTAGGAACAGGAACCAAAGGGAGGCTTAGAGAACCAATTTCAAGTGCTGTAGATATTATAAATAATTCTAGCGGTATTGTTATCGCTGTAGACATTCCCACAGGACTAGATCCTCAAACAGGTACAGTGGATGACAAGGCCATTAAAGCAGATTTCACAGTTACTTTCCACAAAGAAAAAAGCGGTATTAAAAAGGCAGAGACAGAATATGTTGGAAGTGTTCATGTCTGCGATATAGGAATTCCAATTGAAGCAGAGTTATTCACAGGTCCAGGAGACTTACTGAGACTAAATAATAGGGAAATAAATTCTCATAAAGGGCAAAATGGCAGTGTACTGATTGTTGGGGGAAATCGCAATTATTCTGGTGCTCCTGCATTAGCAGCCCTATCATCTTTAAGGTCTGGAGTTGATTTATCCATTGTTGCATGTCCTAACAGTGTGGCATCTCCGATAAGGTCATATTCTCCGGATTTAATTGTCAATAGTCTTTCGGATAATTACATCACCTTTGATGATACTTCAAGAATACTGGAACTATCAGAAGATGCAGATGTAATGGTACTGGGTTGTGGAATTGGAAGAGAAGAAGAAACAGGGTTGGCTTTAATTGAAATGATTGAAAAAATTCAAATGCCGATTGTAATTGATGCAGATGCTCTTAAAATTTTAGATATAGATTTAATATCCAAATACCGTAGTGAAATAATTCTAACACCTCACAAAGCAGAATTCAAGACTTTTTTTGGAATTGATATCCCAGAAAAAATTGAACAAAAAATTGATGTAGTTTCAGAAGCTTCCAAGGAATGTAAATCTACTGTTCTTCTTAAAGGGGTTGTTGATATTATTTCAAACGGTAAATCAGTGAAATTAAACTCCACAGGAAACCCTGGCATGACAGTAGGAGGCACTGGAGATATATTGGCAGGTCTTGTGGGAGGTTTATTGGCCCAGGGACATAATGCTTATGAAGCAGCATATTTAGGATCTTTTATTAACGGAACTGCTGGGGATATTGCCAGAAAAGATTATGGGTACAATTTCCTTGCTAGTGATATTTTGAAGTACATACCGAGGGTGTTTAGGAGAAATTAAAATAATCCCAGTAAACCTAAAATAATAAGAAATACAACTCCAATAAACCCACCAAATCCTGCTACCAACACTGTTAGAATATTGATCGGAACGTGTACAAATGGAATTAAATCAACTATAACTAGGAGAATAAGACCGAAAAGCATGTGAAGCAATATCTTGATTATTATACCAGCTGCTTTGAAAAGAATTATCAACCCAACTGCAATTATTATTGCTAAGAGAATTCCTATAAAAATTGTATCAATGGCCATTATTTTTTTCCTGATTTTTTAGTGAACTTTTGGATCTGAATTTTTTTATCAATTCTTATGATAAAATTAAGGTTGAGGATGAAAAAAAGTATAATTCCTCTAAATTTTAGTCCTTTTTACAGACTCGCTGATAACATGCTGCCTGAAGTCCATAATTTTTTACCATTCCAGCTATCTCGCGCTGGTCCATTTCTTTATCCTCAAAGGATACGGCTTCTTCACTGTAAAGACTGAATGGAGATTCACGACCAAGTGTTCTTATACTCCCTTTGTGAAGTTTTAACTTAACGACTCCAGTTACGCGTTTCTGCATGTTGTCGATAATGCAGTCTAGATCCTCACGGAGAGGTTCGTGCCATAATCCATTGTAAACAATTTCAGAATAAGTTTGGCTGATTGTTTCTGCAAATTTAAGTTCTTCTCTGGTTAATGTAAGTTGTTCAAGAGCTTTATGGGCTGTTATTATAAGCACTGCACCGGGTGTTTCATAATTTTCCCTAGATTTAAGTCCTATTATACGATTTTCAATGATATCTATCCTTCCTATTCCATGTAATCCTGCTATACGGTTGCATTCGGTTATGATTTTTAAGGCGCCCATTTCTTTACCGTCTATTGCAACTGGAACCCCATTATTAAAGGTTATATCCAGATGCTGTGCTTTATTGGGGGCATTTTCCGTTGAGACTGTCCATTCAAATGCTTCCTCGGGAGTTTCAACCATAGGATCTTCGAGTATGTCTCCTTCAATAGACCTTCCCCATACATTCTCGTCGATACTGTAAAGCTTATCAGAAGGTAATGGAATACTATTCTCCTTTGCATAATCCATTTCTTCTGTCCTTGTTAAACTTAAATCCCTCACAGGCGCTATTATACTGCAAAGAGATCCTGATCTTATAGTTGACTCAAACCTGAATTGATCGTTTCCTTTCCCGGTGCAGCCGTGAGCAATAGCATCTGCTCCTTCTTTTTCAGCTATTTCAACTATTTTCATGGCTATAAGGGGTCTTGCTAGGGATGTACTTAGTGGATATCCTTCGTACATTGCATTGGCTTTAATTGCCCTGAATATGAATTCTTCAGCAAATTCATGCTTAGCATCAATAGTGTAGTGTTTTTTAACACCTATTTGTTTTGCAACTTGTGCAGGTCTTTTAATTTCATCTTTTGGCTGGCCAACATCAACACATGCAGTTATTACTTCCATATTATACTTCTCCTGAAGTAACTTTACACATACAGACGTGTCTAATCCGCCACTGAATGCAAGAACCACTTTTTCCATTGTAATCACTCTTGAATTTTCTAATCTTCTTTTTATAGGTCAGTCTAAAATTTCTTTAAATTTATAACTAATATGAAACTTTCACATTTAACATATATTGTTTATGTTCTGTGCTATTAAAATCTATATAATTTTTAACTTAAGAAGCGACATTTGGTGACATCAATACTTGTTTATAGGATAATAAGATGAAACCACAGATTAGCCGTGTTCTATTGTTAAATTTGATTATATATTAATGAATTTAAATATTCTTATTCAAATAAAATAACCTTTTTTAGTATCATAATTTTACAAAATTCTTATAACACACTTAAATTTATTTTTTGAGTTGATTAATTCAATTTAACTAATATCATCCAAAAAATGAAGCAATTAAGATTGATGAAAAAGTAGATAAAATAGATTGAACTAATAAAAATAATAGAATATTACTCAACTGGTAAGATTATTCCAAATAAACATGTAATTGGGAATAGAAGCGAGAAAACGTATAAACTGAGTGATTTTAATGAATATTCAAGATGATATCAAAATTATTTCAAATGAAACGGGAGGTAGAGTAAATGAGAACGAATATCTAATGGAATATGTACCTAAATGCATTACATCTACTCGGTTGATTAAAGC
>PMMY01000182.1 GCA_003162655.1 Methanobacterium sp.
AATATCTTATTAAATAATTTTTATTTTTGATATTATTCCAACCAACTATTTAACTAATTCTAGATTATCTTAAGAATAATCTTAGTTGTTTAATCTTAAGAATAAATATTTCTTAAGAATTACGAATCAACCGTTTTTTGTACTAATTAAGCATTATAAGGGTTGATGGGTAAAATTTAGGTTTTTAAGGAATTGACATATATATTATAATTTGTTTTTTGGAACAGTGGTAAGATTAATATAATAGTTAGTTAGATAAAACTATATATTAATCAAATTATCAATTTTGAAAAATCTTATTGGAGCATTTATNNACTTTTAAGTGGTGATTTGAAAGAATATACTCTAAGACAATTGTATTACATTGAATTAATTGATAAACATGAAGGGATAAGCGTTTCAGAAATATCAAAAGCCCTAGACCTCAAAAAATCAACTATTTCAATTGCAGTTAACCAACTAATAGATCAAGAAATTGTAACTAAAATCCAATCAAATACTGATAAACGGTTTTACTTCCTAAAACTCACTGAAAAGGGTAAAAATATCATGAAAATGCATAAGCAGGTTCATCAAAATACAATTAAGAAGATTATGAATATTTTAAACCCGGAAGAGATTGAAAATTTCATTAAAATTGTAGATAAAATCACAATTCTCAATGGATGATATTTTCATCCTAATATTTACTTCGATGATATTTCTAATAAAGGAGGAATTTAAATGGCAATGACCATGGCAGAGAAAATACTGGCAAAAGCTTCAGGTAATAAAGAATTAGAAGCCGGAGAAATAATAATGGCAAATATAGATGTTGCTATGACCCATGATTTAACAGGACCGTTATCAGTTGAATCATTCGAGAAAATCGGGATTAAAAAGGTATGGGATCCAGAAAAAATTGTAATAATCTTTGATCACCAAGTTCCAGCGGATTCTATCGATGCAGCAAACAATCATATGATAATGCGGAAATTTGTAGAAGAACAGGGAATTCAGAATTTCTACGATATGAGAGAGGGTGTATGCCATCAAGTTCTCCCTGAAAAAGGACATGTAGTTCCAGGAGAAGTTGTGGTAGGTACAGATTCTCATACCTGTACTCACGGAGCGTTAGGTGCTTTTGCAACTGGGATAGGATCAACTGATATGGCTATGGTTTTTGCGACTGGAAAACTCTGGTTTAAGGTACCTGAAACCATAAAATTCGATATAACAGGTAAGTTACAGGACAATGTTTTTGCTAAGGATGTGATATTAAATATAATAGGTAAAATAGGAGCCGATGGAGCAACTTATAAGGCATGTGAATTTGGAGGGGAAACAACCAGAAATATGACCATTTCTGATAGAATGGTTCTTTGTAACATGGCAATTGAGATGGGTGGTAAAACAGGTCTAGTAGAACCTGATCAAAAAACAATACATTATTTAAATGGTAGATCAACCAAACCCTACGAAATCATGAAAACTGATAAGAATGCACAATCCCTTGAAACAATTCATATCAACATAAACGAACTTGAACCCCAGATTGCGTGTCCTCACAACGTGGACAATGTTAAACCCATTTCAGAAGTTGAAGGAACTCATATAGACCAAGTATTTCTTGGATCATGCACTAATGGGCGTTTAAGCGACCTTAGAACTGCGGCAAATATTATAAAGGGGAAGGATATTTCTAAAAATGTTAGAATGTTAGTGATACCTGCTTCAAGGGAAGTTTACAGCAAAGCGATGGAGGAAGGTCTTTTAAAGACCTTTGTGGATTCAGGTGCTCTTGTGTGCAATCCTTGCTGTGGCCCGTGTTTAGGGGGGCATATTGGACTTGTTGGTCCCGGAGAAGTGAGCCTTTCAACATCAAACAGGAACTTCAAAGGGAGACAGGGAAGTTCTGATGCAGAAGTTTATCTTAGCTCAGCAGCCGTTGCAGCCTCTTCAGCAGTCAAAGGAAAAATCACAGATCCAAGATCAAATTAAAAATTGGATTATAAGAATAATAAAACACGATTTAAGGAGGGTTACATATGAAAGGAAAAGTCTGGAAATTTGGAGACGATGTTGACACTGATATCATCATACCTGGAAGATATTTGGTACTAAGAGATGAAAAGGAACTTGCAGCTTGTGTTATGGAAGGATGCGATCCCGAGTTTTCAAAAAAAGTTAACAAAGGTGATATAATTGTCGCAGGCAAAAACTTCGGCTGTGGATCATCAAGAGAACATGCACCAATTGCAATTAAAGGTGCAGGAATATCTGCTGTAGTAGCAGAATCCTTTGCAAGAATATTTTACAGGAACTCCATAAATATTGGACTGCCACTTATAGAAGCTAAAAAAATCTCAGGACACATTTTTGAGGGTGATATAGTTGAAATAAATATGGATAAAGGTATTTTAAAGGATTTAGACACAGCTGAAGAGTTCGAAATCAAACCTTTACCCGATTTCATGCTGAGAATAATGAAAGAAGGTGGTTTGATAAACTACCTTAAAAACCATTTAGCAGAGATAAAAGAAGAATAAACCATTTATATTCATAAAGATTTGAATAAACTCAAAATAATTCATGATTAAAATAATTATTTAAATTTTAAAGATTAATAAACAGGAAGAATGGTGTTTTAATGTATAAAATAGCTGTTATACCCGGAGATGGAATAGGAAAAGAAGTAATGGAAGCTACAATAAACATATTAGAAGCTTCTAAACTTGAATTTGAATACACCTTTGCTAATGCAGGGGATGAATATGCGGAAAAAACAGGTATACCCCTACCAGAAGAAACAATCAACATTGTGAAACAATCACAGGCATGTTTATTTGGTGCTGCCGGTGAATCGGCTGCAGATGTTATTGTTAAACTAAGGAGAGAACTTGACCTCTACGTGAACCTCAGACCTGTGAAATCGTATCCTGGTACCAAATGTCTATACAATGATATAGACTTTGTTATAGTAAGAGAAAACACTGAAGGGCTATACTCTGGTATTGAGGAGTATACAAAAGATGGGGCTACTGCAGTTCGTGTTATAACCAACAAGGCGTCTGAGAGGATATGCAGATTCGCCTTTGAATATGCAGAAAGAACAGATAGAAAGAAGGTAACAGCAGTTCACAAGGCAAATGTACTCAAGAAAACCGACGGAATTTTCAAGGATAATTTCTACCAAGTTGCAGAAGAATTCAATGGTGTGGAATCGGATGACAAGTACGTTGATGCAACAGCAATGTTTTTTATTACCAAACCAGACATGTTCAACGTAATCGTTACAACAAACCTTTTTGGAGATATACTCTCTGATGAGGGAGCAGGACTTGTAGGGGGACTAGGATTAATACCGTCTGCTAATATAGGTGAAAATTATGGTCTTTTTGAACCTGTTCATGGTTCTGCACCAAGGCTTGCAGGTAAAGGAGTTGCAAATCCGTCTGCTATGGTACTTTCAGCTGTTATGATGCTTGACTACCTTAATGAAAGCGAAGAAGCTAGAAAACTTGAAAAAGCTTTAATAAAAGTTCTTAGTGATGGAAAAATCGTGACCAATGACCTGGGTGGAAATGCTTCGACCATGGAAATGGCAGCAGAAATCCGTGCCAAGTTTGCCAAGGAGTGAATCCGTATATATAATATCAGTTAGATAACCTTTTGATCAAATTATAATTTATGATCAGATTTAATAGAAGTATTGTAAATTAGGATCATTATTTAGCATATTAAAAGTAAGAAACTTAGAACATACTAAAAATAAATTTCTGAAACTAAAATTTGGAGCATGAAAATGGAAAATGATGCCATTATAAATATTAGGGCAGACATCCCTCTACTTGAAGAAGTAATTTATTTAGATGCAGCAAGTACAACCCCTACCCCTAAACCAGTTGTAGAAGCCATGTGTGATTATTTCTACAACTACAATTCAAACACAGGTCGGGGAGCATACAGAATGGCAGTAAAATCTACCAAAGAATTTGAACGTGCAAGATATCGAATTTCAAAGTTTATTAATTGTAAGTCATCTGAGGTAATTTTTACTAAAAACACTACCGAAGCAATAAATCTAGTTGCAAATGGCTTTGATTTTAAAAAGGGCGATTCGATAATAGTGCCAAATATAGAACATCATTCCAATTTTATTCCATGGTTAAATCTAAAAAAGAAGCAAGGTGTAGAATTAAAAATCATAAAGGCTGATAAATACGGTGTGGTTGATCCTAGGGATATTGAATCAGCTGTAGGTGCGAACACAAAGCTCATAACAACTACTCATGTTTCAAATGCAATAGGATCTGTACAGCCTGTTAAAGAAATTGGTAAAATTGCTGATGAAAACAATGTTCTCTATATGGTGGATGCTGCGCAGTCAGCTGGACATATGAAACTGGATGTGAAAGAAACTAAAGCAGATTTTATCACATTTCCGGGTCATAAAGGATTACTTGGTCCTATTGGAACGGGATTTCTTTACTGTGGTGAACAATCAGTAGAAAAACTTGAACCAATGAACTTGGGAGGTGGAACTGTTCTTGACGTTACGGAGAATGAATTCTCGTTTGAAGATGTTCCTGCTAGATTTGAAGGTGGTACTCAGAATATCGCAGGATTTATTGGTTTAGGGGTTGCTGTAGACTATATTGATAGAATTGGTTTGGAAAGGATCGAAAACCACGGCAAAAAACTCACTGCAATGTTGTTCCAGGAGATCAATGATATAAGCAACACCATAGTATATGGAAGTCCAGAAAATATTTATGGTATAGTTGCCTTCAATATAGATGGTGTAAATGCACATGATGTTGCAAAAATACTGGATGAACTCAAAAATATATGTGTGAGAAGTGGTCATCACTGTGCAATCCCTGCAATAAGGCATATAGGGGCTATTGAACTTGGCGGGACAGTGAGGGCATCTTTACATTACTACAACACCGAAGAAGAAATACAGATATTTGGAGAAACTCTTAGGGAGATTTCTAAGTTTTTTGGAGAATAAAAAAATGGAAAGGGCACAATACATCGCAATATTTATAATTCTTATAATGGTCTTTAGTGCAATTGCAGGAGCAATCGTATTATCATTATAGTAGCATAAACTCATTAAGAGGGTTATAAAATAAATTTTCAGGATAATAACAAAAAAAATCGGATAAACCTATTCTAAAGCAGGAGTGTGGTATAAATGGTAAAAGTTAGGATTGGGGCAGTAGTTTCAGAATTCAATTATGATATAACTCATATGATGTTAGAACTTGCAAAAGAACATGCTAAATTTCTGGAATCCGAAGTAACAGAAGTTATAGCAGTACCGGGCGTTTTTGATATGCCTCTTGCAATTAAAAAACTCCTAGAAAAGGACGATATAGACGCTGTTATAACTATAGGGGCTGTTATTGAAGGCGCAACTGCCCATGATGAAATTGTTATTCAGCACGCATCACGTAAAATAGCAGATCTTTCATTGGATTTCAATAAACCAGTAGCGCTTGGAATTACCGGTCCAAAAATGACCCGACTCGAGGCTCATCAGCGTGTAGACTATGCTAAACGTGCTGTTGAGGCTGCTGTTAAGATGGTTGAAAGATTACAGTAATATCAATCATTCTATTCTTTTTATTTTCTCCGAATTTTTTATAAATTAACATTTTATCATAAAATAGGAATAGGTTGATAATTAAATTATTAAAAGTATTTAGTAATGAAGAAAATCAATTGACTTTGGTTTAGAAATTATTTTAATAAATATCTTGGAGATTTTTTTATGGAAATATTAACCCCCGATGATTTAAAAACTAAATTTAAAGACCCATGGGTGGCGCCTTACAAAAAGGTCCTAACAATGGTAGATGATGATAGAGTTGAACTAATTGAGTATCATCCTTGTGTTGCAGGTTCTGAATGGATGGTTTACCAATATAAACGGACTAGTGATCTTGTAATTGACTCAAAAAGAGATGGAGATAGGCATATCTATCATCTTAAAGTTGGTAGAACAGACATGAACCTTAAACCGAGCTTTTCTGCTGCAGGAATAGAAGAGGTTACAGTTGAAGGTGACGAGGTAAGGGTTGTACATGCAGGTCTTGCGGGAGCGGGTGTAGGTGCGGCCATGTGCAGAGGAATGGCGCAAGGAGTGAAACGTGTTGAACTATATGACATAGGTGGGGGATCTAAGGTCGGTAGAGCAGCAGTTATAACTCCAAAACTTCAAAAGGTAATTATAGGAATTGATGATACAGACACTAAACAGGAAGGAGCAACATGGACCCTAGCAAATAATGTTGGAAAAGAACTTGCAGGAATGGGATTTGAGTACATAGATCATGTAACATGTCAACTCTACCCACATAATCCGAATAAAACACAAAATTGTGTTGCCATAGCCCTTGTATTTGCAGTTGAACCAGAAAGAAGGGATGAACTGGTCGAAAAAACGTGTCAACTCCTTAAAAAAGACACTCTTTCAGATAAAACTGCAATAGCAATCCTTGACGGTTTTGAAATACCAAAAAAGCTTCGGGCATATGCTAAAGACACAAAAATGTCAATGATGACCGTGGAAGATGCAGAAAAAACAGCTAAAGAAGTGGGAGTCCAGTTAGTTCAGGTTACTGGAGCACCTGGAGAAATAGGGGCTCTAGCAGCATTAGGACTTTACAACGACTTGAAGGAAGCTGTGAAGGTTTACAACTAAATCGAATAATATATTTTTTTTATTCAGATTCAGTAAATAAAGTTAAGAAACTTGCCGGTAGAAGAATTTGCAAATTCCATATCTGAAATTGTAGTCCCTCCAATTTCTATTTTAAAAATGTTACTTCCAACTTGTACATAATAAGTACTATTTGTACTGCTTTCATTGAAATTGATGGTTTTATATTTATTTCCATTAATATAAACTGTGTAAGTTCCGTTATGTATTATACCCGATGTGCTTGAAACTAGTACATTGTTCAGGAATATGTCAACAGCCCTGCCTGAATCCATATTATTTTTAATTACGACTCCTTCTGTGAGATTCACATCTCTAGTATTTCCAGATAATGGGAGGGCTTTCTCCGAATAGAAATTATTGAATCTGTTCCTGATATCACCGTCAGATATCACATCACCCACATTAAGACCCATTGCATTCCTTGCGTTATAGGGCACTCTCATTATGTTATCTTCACCAGGTAGTGTCTGGTTCAGTACATACTTCTGATTGTTAATGTAAATTGAATCGCCGTAATTAAGCTCCAAAGTAGCAAGAGCTTCTGTTGGCATTCTAATACTTGAATATTCGTTTTCAACTGCACTATCAACTGTATAAGGTCCTCTGACATCGACAGTTTGATTACTGGTTGGGTTATTGAAGATTATTAGGTTTCTCGAATTGGGTTCGATCGATATTTTGCCATCATCAACATGAACCGATCCTACTAGTGTAGTGATCATTGCTAGTAGTATCAATCCTGAAACGATTATGGGTGAATGCATTTTAAGAAAAGTTTTTAAATTCCTTAAACTACCTTCAGATCTTGAGAAAACATTATATGAGATCCTAATGATCTTCACAATGTAAAATATGGCAATTGCAACACCAATACTTGAAATTACCAAGCCAATTGTTAAAGATACAAACCTAATAAAGAATATGGCAAAGATACCGAGGGAAGCAAGTGAAAGTCCGAGGATCTCCATCCTAATGTACTGTCCAAGGGAGTCTATCATAGTGATCCGTCCATATGCTGTGGCCCTGTCAACTATAGTTCTAACAACTTCGTTTGCTACAATGTTTAGCTCGTTTAAAGATGATAAAACGTGATCAATTTTTCCTATGTCAACTTCTTTAACTTTCATTCCCATTACATCAGCATCTAAAACAATTCCAACATCAACACCGTAGTCGTCTTCCAGTTTAATTTTGTTTAAAAAGGATCTTTTCGCAGCAAACTGTCCGCTAAGCGGTTGATCAAATTTTATCTCGGGGAAGAAAAAATTCAAAAGTGGTTTTGCTGTAAGCTCGGTAACCCTACCAGCTTCCCTTTTAAATTTTGTTTTAGTAATATCAGCTTCTCCACTCATTATGGGTTTAATGATATTGTTAATTTGATTTTTGTTCAAGTTGTGTAAATCTGCATCTATAAATACAACAATTTCACCTTTAGAACTCTTGAAACCAGTTTTTATGGCTGCGCCTTTTCCCCTGTTTTTTATATGGTTTATTACAGTTGCTCCTGCTTCCAAAGCCAATTGTGCAGTCTGATCTGTGGATCCATCATCGACAACAATAACCTCTTCAATGTAATTCAAGGATTTTACTACCTTTACAACATTTGCTACTGTTTTTTCTTCATTATAAGCTGGAATTATCACCGATACAGTCAGATTTTTATTGTTTCCAACTGTTTTAATTGATGATAATAATAGAATGAACATCAAGATGATCCATATCACAAGCTACACCTCAAACTTCCTTTCATATTCTATAAGTGAACATGACTTAAAAATATAGGTTAATATTTTGTTAGTAAATTTCATAAAATTTAAATTTTATTCAATTTATATCTCTCAGAAACTTTATTAACTCTTCAACATATAATTTTTAGTATACATTTCAATTCTTTAATTTTTATTCAAAGTTAAAATAATTATTGGGGTATAATATGGAACCAAAGGTCATGATAATACTTGGAAGTGCTTCAGATTTTAAAGTAGCAGAAAAGTCTATAGGCATACTGGAAATCCTGGGNNAAGAATCAACAGCAAACGGCGTGGAAGTTTTCATTGGAATTGCTGGGCTTTCAGCCCATCTTCCGGGAATAATAGCAGCAAATACGCATAAACCAGTTGTGGGAGTTCCTGTATCTGTGAAACTTGGTGGGCTTGATGCACTCTTTGCAACTGTTCAAATGCCTGTAGGTGCACCGGTTGCAACGGTAGGTATAGATCGTGGTGAAAACGGGGCAATACTTGCGGCTCAGATGGTTGGTATACACGATCCTATTGTTAGAACTAAACTTTCCAAAATGAGAAGAGAATTCTTCTTCAAGATAAAGAAGGATGAAGAAAAATTGTCTGAAAAATTAACAGGAGACCATTACTCAAGGCATTCCTTTGAAATAGATGAAGTGGAAGATTCAAATGAAGATAACCTCCAGGATTATGATGATCCGAATTATCCTGATGTTGCAGTAATAGCTGGAAGCTACTCTGATATAAAGGTTGCGAAGAAAACAACATTATTCCTGGAAAAAATGAGAATTAACTATGTTACAACTGTTATGTCTCCTATAAGGCACCCTAAAAAATTTGAAAGCTATATGGAAGAAACAAAAGCTGTTAAAATTTATATAGCCATTTCAGGACTTTCAGCCCATGTAACTGGTGCTGTCGTGGCTTTCACGGAAAAACCTGTAATAGGTGTTCCATGTGCAATAAGACTAGATGGTATGGATGCATTGCTTTCAATGGTCAATATGCCTCCGGGGGTGCCTGTAGCAACACTTGGAATTGACTCTGGTGGTAATGCTGCTTTACTTGCTGCTGAAATGCTTGGGATGGGCAATTACAGGATAAAACAGGAACTTCTAATGTTTAAGGATAATATGAATTGTCAGGGTTAATCAAATCAAATATGATAAAATGACGAAGGACAATAAAATTGATGAAAATCATTGTGATGTAGGATGTGGATGCAACGTCAACTATTTGCTCCTGGGCATAGCAGTTATATTCATAGTGATTTATGTTGCTACAACCTAAAATAGCTATAATATATATCTGGTTTTAATGATCCTTATATTTCAAGATTAGTTATACTATATGGAGTTTGATAATATGAGAGAATTTTTAAAAGTCCTTGAAAAGGATTTTAAAGTTATTAAAATCGAAGAACAAATATCAACCAAGTATGAAGTTTCAAATATTCTAAAGAAATATTCTAAAGAAATTGTAATTTTCAAAAACATTAAAGAAAGTGATATGGGGATAATATCAGGTATTTGTAACACAAGGGAAAAAATAGCAAGTTCAATATCTGTAAACGTGTCTGAAATCACTTCAAGGATAATTGAAGCAACTGAGAATCCAACTAAAATTGAGAATGTTGAGAAAACTTCAAAAAACTTCCAAACATCAGTGGGTGCTGATCTCACCAAGCTTCCAGTACCAACATACTACAAAAAAGACGGTGGTGCGTACATTACTGCGGGAGTGATAATAGCAAAGGATCCTGAAACAGGAATTAGAAACGCATCAATACATAGGATGCTAGTAAAAGATAAAGATAGGTTGGGAGTGAGGATAGTTCCGAGAAATTTGTATACTTACTACAAAAAGGCGGAAGAATTGGATAAACCACTTGAAATTGCAATTTCAATAGGAATGAATCCAGCAACACTTCTCGCATCATGCACTTCAATTCCAATTACTGCAGACGAATTAGAAGTTGCTAACACTTTCCACAATGGTGAAATGAAGCTTATAAAATGTGATACCGTAGATCTGGAAGTCCCTGAGTGTGAAATACTCCTTGAAGGTCAAATAATTCCTCATGAACGAGATTCTGAGGGACCTTTTGTAGATCTAACCGACACGTACGATGTTGTAAGGCAGGAACCGATAATAAAGATTGTTAAAATGCATTACAAGGATAATTCAATCTATCATGCAATAATGCCGGCTGGAAACGAACATAAACTATTACAAGGATTACCTCAAGAACCTAGGATATTTAAAGCGGTTCAAAACACTGTTCCTACCGTTAAAAATGTAGTTTTAACAGAGGGAGGTTGTTGTTGGCTCCATTCAGCGATTTCTATCCAAAAACAGACACCAGGTGATGGTAAAAATGTTATAATGGCCGCTCTCGCAGCACATCCATCATTAAAACATTGTGTTGTAGTTGATGAAGATATAGACATATTTAATGCTGATGATATTGAATATGCAATTGCAACAAGGGTCAAAGGAGATGAAGATATATTAATTGTCCCAGGGGCTCGGGGTTCATCACTTGATCCACGTGCAACACCAGATGGAACAACAACTAAGGTGGGTGTCGATGCAACTAAATTACTCGGTAAAATAGAGAAATTTGAAAGGGTTAGTAAAATTATGGAGTGAACTTTATTATTTTTCAAATTTACTCCTATTTCTGCTTATTACAGGTATATAAATAGAATTCCTTAATTATGTAATAATATCAATACCTGTTCCACATTTTGGGCATTTTTTATCCTTTTTAAGACTATCTGCCATTATCTGATATCCATCCCTTTCAACAAGTATCTCTCCACAGCTGTGACAGTAAGTGTTTTCTCCCATTCCTGAAGGTACATTTCCAATGTAAACGTATTTCATACCTGCATCCTTTGCTATTTTATATGCTTTTTCAAGATCGGCAACGGCTGTAGGGGGAACATTTTTCATTTCATAGTAAGGAAAGAATCTTGTAAAGTGTAGTGGCACTTCAACACCGATTTCGTCTACCATAAAATTTACAAGGGCATTTATGTTCTCTTCTGAGTCATTGTAACCAGGTATCATTAGGTTAGTAATTTCCATATGAATTTTTTTATCATAGATCATTTTTATGTTGTCAAGAACAGGTTGCATCCGTGCATCACAAAGTTCCTTGTAGAATTGTTCTGAAATACCTTTCAGATCAACGTTAGCAGCGTCAAGATAGGGTCCTATCATTTCAAGGGATTCTTCAGTCATGTATCCATTTGTTACATAAATACTTTTTAAATCGTTTTTCTTGGCAAGTTTAGCTGAGTCGATAGTGTACTCCAGCCACATGGTTGGTTCGTTATAGGTCCATGCAATGGATTTGCATTTATATTCTTTAGCAAGTTTTACAGCGTCTTCAGGCATTATCTCACGAAGGGAAATTTCTTCAAGTTGTGCTTGGGATATATTCCAATTTTGGCAGTGTTTACACCGGAAGTTACATCCAACAGATCCTAGCGACAGAACAGTTGAACCAGGATAGAAATGGAATAATGGTTTTTTTTCTATGGGATCCACTGCTACAGAAGATGCAGCTGCATAGTTTAAAGTGTAAAGTTTTCCTTCGATATTTTTCCTCATGTCGCAGAATCCCTTTTTACCATCTGAGATTATACATCTCCTTTCACATACTTTACAATTCAATGATTTACCTATTTTATCGTACAAAATAGCTTCTTTTTTCAATTTTAACACCAAATGGAATCATTTTATNNTGGTGTTATTATATTTGTATTTCCCGCCTTATCTATCATCTTGATCTCGCCTGATGAATCAACGATTCCTATTTTGTGAAGGGTAACTTCAGAATTTAAATCGTTGAATAGACTCGGCGGTACTGTTAAAAGAAGTTCAAAATCTTCTCCATATGTTAAAGCCATTTCAATCGGATTTTGAGATGATATTTTAGCAACTTCAAAGACTTCTCGGGGTATGGGGAGATCCTCCTGGTTTATGATTATTCCAATATTACACTCACTTTCATCGACTATTTCACCTAATTCACTGAGAAGGCCGTCAGTTATATCTGTTGCAGAAGTTACTGAACCGGATTTTGCAAATATAATTCCTTCCTCTAATCTTGCTTCAGGTTCAAGGGCGTGTTTTATTACCAGATCTTTAATATCGTTATCAAGATCATCAAAATTATGAAATGGATGGATTAAGACTTCAAATCCTGCAGCTGCAAGTCCAATTGGTCCTGTAACAGCAACAATATCACCTTGACGTGCCCCGTTTTTCATTAGGACATTATCTTTTTTTACTATCCCAATACAAGTACCACAAAGTGTTAGTTCATTTGATTCATTGGTGTCTCCACCTATTAATGCCATTCCATATTTGGTACAAGAATCTAAGATACCATCAACCATATGGTCAAAGTCAGCCAGCAACATGTTATTGGGAAGTCCCATTGAAACTATTATACCGATTGTATCTGCACCCATGGCAGCCAAATCGCTCACATTAACTGTTACAATTTTTTGACCCACCTGATAGGGGGTCATTTCATCAGGAAAATGTGTAAATGCCATTAACATATCAGAACAAGCTACTAAATAATTTTCTCCAATATCAAGGAGTGATGCATCATCAGAAAGGCTTTTAATTGAAAATTTGTCTAAAAAAAGAGATTTTACTAGGGGACGACTTTTTAATAAAAGCCTTTTTATGAGTTTTTTCTCCCCTAGATCAGAAATTTTATCTATATTAGAGGGCATCATTAACCCTGTCTTTAACTATNNGCGATCCTTTTATCAGCACCCAAAGGTTCTGTATAGATGATTTGGCCGTTAAAATTAATTTTAACTTCTTCTTCATGTTCGTGGGTATGTCCATGTGAATGGCCATGTCCACTCTGTTCACCTTTGTCATGTCCATTATTGAGTCCTAGAATTCTTGGGATATCTTCTGTTGTGTGAACCCCGTGGGCAAGGAAAACAGGTGTGACAACGATCTTTTTGGCACCTTTTTGTGCAAGAATGTTTATTGCTTCGGGAATAGAAGGTTTTGACATGTTCATAAAACCAACTTCAACGAGGTTGTCTTCATCTTCTCGGTACATATCAGCAATCTGACTAACCACATCCTTTCCGTATGGTAGTCTGCTTCCATGTCCAACCAGCAATACACCAATTTTAGTTTTTGAGCTTGAATTTGTATCCATATGATATCACTCCATCATCGCCTTCTTCTTTTATTTTTCTAAAAACCATTTCAACTTTGTCGCCTATTTCAACATTTTTTGGATTGCAGTCAACGATTTGAGAAGTTATATGTGCACCTTCATCGAGTTCGATTATTGCTACTACATATGGAGCTAGTGTTTTGAACTCATCTGTTGGGGTGTGTATAACTGAGAAGGTGTGGATTTTACCCTCACCGCTAAATTTAAAATCTTCTATTTTACCCCTTCTTCTACATTCAGGGCATAACACTCTACTTGGGAAAAAAACGCTTCCACACTGGGAACATTTTGAACCGATGAGATTGTATCGCTGCTGGATATGACGCCAACCTCTTACGATATCTTTCATATTGAACCTCCTTAAATATCTTCATTGTAAATTTATTAATTTAATTTTATTTTTTTTATTAATCTCGTTAAAAACCGTATTTTATCCATTCTGTAAGAACGATATTAATAGGTAATACAATTCATTGATTTAATTCTAATTTAAATCTTCTTTATATATTAAGATAGTTACCTCACTTTAATCTAAGTTATTTTAACGTTTTCTAACTTAATTTTTGACAAATTGAACCCTCAATTTAAGGATAAAAATTAAAATATTTTTTTTCTCAAAAATTCAGAGTTAATAAATTATGTATAGAATTTGATGAGATTTTATATTTTATGGGTTCTATTAAATTATACTAATTAATTATCTAAACACATCTATCCTAAGATTAA
>PMMY01000184.1:0-4815 GCA_003162655.1 Methanobacterium sp.
TGAAAGATAATTAATTGAAGGCTAAACTAAAAATTCAAGGCTATTTAATCCCTTTATTTAATTGTTTATTATTTTATAATTATTTAATTATTTGTTTCTTTAAGAAATGGTAATTTTTCCAGAATCTGAGCCTACATAATAAGTTACAGGAATTTATATAATTCTACAGTAGAATATTAATCCGGATCTATTGNNTGTAATGATAAAAAGCTTAATAATTAAAAATCTATTTTAAGAACGTCTTTAATGTTTTTAATTACGTAGTCTGCAGAACCATGAACTTTTTCCGGCGGAATTTCACCTTGTTGTAGAGTAAGAACACCAACGTCAGCTTCTTTGAGAGCTAAAACATCGTTTGAACTATTTCCTACCATCATAACCTTATATTTTTTCTTAAGCTCTGATACAATTTCTTTTTTCCTTCTTGAACTGGCTGTATCAAATACATTTTGTTTTGGAATATTAATGAACTCAGCAAGTTGTTCAAGAGAAGTTTTCCTGTCTCCCGAGGCTATAAAAATTTTTATTCCCATATTTTTTAGTTGATTAACAACATATGGAACTTCTTTAAAGATTTTACCGCCGGCAGTTATAGTGAATTCAATTTTACCACTTTTCATATTTACAATAAAACCTGATCCACTGCATATATGAACATTGTAATGTTTTTTAACAACGGTACAATAGGTGTCTTGAACGTCCCTCATGTATGACTTATCATTTTTTATTGCATGTAAAATTTCATCTTTCTTAATATCTGCATCAGAGTAGCTTACATCGAATTTAACGTCATTTTTACTCAGGAAGTGTGATATGGTTTGATCAGGTCTTGCCTTATTTATACACTTGGAGGGATCTGTTTGGAGAACAACCAGGGCACGATTTTTATTATGATCTACAATATCAATAGAATTGACGTTATCGCATATAATTCCATTTCTAAGATCTTTAATGGCCCTGTAACGTTTTATTAGTGTCCCTGAGTTATCGAATACTACGGCTTTCATTTTATCCCTAATAATTATATACAGAATTTCATGATAATTGATCAATAATATAATCCAATTTGACTTCCTTATTAATAAAACTATATTAATTAATATTAAATTATCAGATATAATTAATTTTTTTGTTAAAAATTTTAAAAGATTTTTTGTGCATTTAACAGAAAATATACTCCCAGAATGATTAGAAACACACCGCTGCTTTTCATCAATGTTTTGTAATGATTTTCTGTCATAACTAGCGAACCTCTGCTAGTGAAAAATGATACCATACTAAACCAACTAAGATCCGATGCCCAATGACCAATAAGAAATCCTAAGACTCCAAAAATTCCAGCAATTTCGAGTCCCTTGAACATGAAAGCCCATCCTATAGTTGCCCACCATAAGAAGAAGAATGGATTTGAAAAACTGGTTAAAACTCCACTTATAACCGAGCCATAACCCTTTGAAATTTTATCATCTTCATGATCCTCTTTTAACTCTTTAAGTGAATTTGAAGAGCCAATTATTCTATAACCCATAACTACCATCATAAATCCACCTAATGTACCTATTACAAATACTGCAGTATTTGAACCAATGAACCATCCAAGCCCGGCAAATATAAGGATTATAATAGATAATTCTGCTATGAAATGACCTATAACAACTAGGGGCCCAGCTATAAATCCTTTTTTCAATGAGTCTGAAATAGTGACTGTCATCATTGGTCCCGGAACCAGAGCGCCGGAAAGTCCAACAGCAAAAGAAGTTGCTATAAATATTAATATTTCAATCAAAGTTACACCATCGTTAAGAGTATATCTGGTACTTTAACCACAATCTAAAAATAAATATGTAATAAATCCATATTATAACTTGGCAATCAACTAATTAAAGATGTAATTAGGTTTAACAATTGTTTAAGACTTTCATTATCTCAGACAGATGATAATCTATGGTTTCAATCTGCTCTTTGTTGAAAGATTTAGTTCTGACAAGGAACTTGTAACGTTCGAACACATGGTCCATTTTATTTAGAACTTCTGTTCTATACATCTTCTGTTCATTCATTAAACCACCAAACTAAGATATACTTTTAATCTTTATAAACTTATTTCTGTTATTCAATCAAGGAAATTGATATTACTTCCTATGTCCATTTCAAGAGCTTTTTGATAGACTTTCCATGCTGTGACCACATCTTGAACAGCTAAACCTGTAGAATCGAAGATGGTGATGTCTTCATCAGAAACTCTGCCGTTTGATTTACCAATTATCACGTCACCTATCTTGGCGTCGATATCTTCTCTTGTAATCAAACCCTCTGCAACTGGAACATTGATCTCACCACTGTGACGTGCTTGTTCCCAACAATCTATGAAGATCCTTGATTTTTTTAGGATTTCAGATTCTAGCTCTTGTTTGCCGGGGGCATCTGCACCCATAGCATTAATATGTGTTCCTTCACTTATCCATTCAGACTTTAAAATAGGTTTATTAGCTGGTGTTACTGTTACAATAACATCAACATTTTTCACTGCTTCCTTTGCTGTTGCAACTGCCTTAACATTTAATCCAAATTTTTCATTGGCCAGTTTTGCAAAGTTTTCCCTTGAAGAACATGTCCTACAGAATACTTTGGCGCTTTCAATATTCATTACTTCTTTAAGAGCCATTAATTGGGTAAAAGCCTGTTTGCCAGCACCAATAATTCCAAGTTTGGTGGAATTTTTCCTTGCAAGGTATTTAGTCCCAACACCGGCAGCAGCACCTGTTCTCATGTTGGTGATCCATGTGCCGTCCATTACAGATATTGGAAATCCTGTTTCAGGATCAAAAAGTTCTATAACTCCCATAACCGTTGGTAAATCATGTTCCAGTGGATTGTTAGGGTGAACGTTAACACATTTAACACCTGCCTCGTCCATGCTCTTTATAAAACATGGCATTATACGCAAATCACCATGATATTTTTTAAAAAACAGATATTTTTTGGCCGGCATCTGCACTTTTCGGTCTGCATGAACGCTATAAGCAGTTTCAACGGATTCAATAACTTCTTTCATATCTATGAGTTGTTTTATTTCACTCTGTTTTAATAGAAGTGTTTTATACATTTTAGCACCTATCATNNATATTTCTATTATCGAATTATAATAATTTCCAAATTAATATGTATTAATAACTCCAAACTTGAAAAAGGAAAAAAATTATGGAAAATATCATATATAAAAGGTTTTGGGAGGTTGATTCCCTTCGAGGTCTTGCAATCATCATGATGATAACATATCACTTCTTATTTGATCTAACATTCTTTGGAATATATTCATTTGATGTTTATTCTGGATTTTCATGGGTTTTTGCGCGTGTAACAGCATTTACCTTCATATTTTTAATGGGTGTTTCATTAACACTAAGTAATTCCCGAACCCAAATAACAGGCGAGTACAGTGAAGGAGGATTGTTCAAAAAGTACCTCAAAAGNNCTTCATTTTATTGGAATATCCATAATACTATCCTATGTTTTTTTGAAAAGTAAATATCTGAATCTGTTCTTGGGAATAAGTATAATTATTTTGGGTATTTACCTTGGAAACTTCACTTTCGATTTTAACTGGCTACTTTGGTTGGGATTTATACCAAATAATCTGGTAACCGTTGATTACTTCCCTTTAATTCCTTGGTTTGGGGTGGTTTTGTTAGGCTTGTTTTTTGGTGGATTACTCTACAAAAATTATCAAAGACAGTTTAAAATTCCTGATCTTTCTAAAACTTATTTTGTAAAGACTTTCTCATTCTTAGGTCGAAACTCTCTTATTATCTATTTAGTCCATCAACCAATTCTAATTGTTATTTTAATCTTTTTAGGGGCTGTTAATATCAACACTTTTTTTTAAAAATTTATTGGTTTTATTACAAAAATGTCTAATTTAGGCATCATGTAGATAAATTTTTATCATAATGTCATAGTTACTATACTCTTATCTTATCAGTTGCGTCTATAATTCCGCCTGAACCT
Source organism: Methanobacterium sp. (assembly GCA_003162655.1). GTDB lineage: Archaea > Methanobacteriota > Methanobacteria > Methanobacteriales > Methanobacteriaceae > Methanobacterium_B. The sequence continues at coordinate 4,009 of PMMY01000184.1, forward strand.
GATAGATTTAGAATTTACTGATAATTAACTTTAAAATTCTGGAAGCTCCTAATCTAAACCTTTAGAAAGTAAATTTATATGCATCAAGAATTATTTTATTATCCTTCTTAGAAAAGTCGATTTTTCTTAGATAATGATACTCGGTATCCTCGGATTAATAACTATACTATTCATAGCTATTTTTAACATAACTTTANNCTATTATAGTTATTTTTAACATAACTTTATTATAATAATTATTATTAATATTTATCATATGTTAGTTTGAGGAATATTGCCTTCAGTTCTAATCCTAACTTTAAAAAATCTATAAAGGTTTTAAAAAACCTTTAGCCAATTTTTATTAAATTTAAACTGTGTTGATGATTAATTAAATTGGCATTATAAATTTATTATTTAAAGTGAGAAAATGAATATAAAAGGAAACATAAGTGATTCTCTGCAATATTCAATTAAAGATTGGGTAAAGATAATCATACTAGGAATAATTTTGATAATCCCAATCGTGAATTTTATTGGCCTAGGATATTACTTAAGAATCATAAAATCAACTTTGGATGGTTTAGATGAACTTCCAGATTTCAAACGTGTTGGAGAACTATTTATTGATGGTATAAAAATTTTAATAGTCTTTATAATTTACGCAATTGTACCCTTAATCTTCTATGCACTTTCATATGCCTTTCCAGGCTCGGTATTTTTCATAATAGCCACTATTTTTGCCATAATAATCAGCATATTTGCATATATGGGTATAGCTAATATGGCTTACTATGACAGTGAAATAGGTGCGGCATTGAGATATCG
>PMMY01000184.1:4903-6483 GCA_003162655.1 Methanobacterium sp.
TTTTGTAATGGTTTCTTATCTGGAGGTGTTTAAATTAAATATAAATGGATATTATTATTTCTAATACTTACTCTGTCATTAGGTTTAAATTCGGGATGTGTAGCGGCAGCAGGGAACTTCACTACTACACAAACTAGTACAAATTTTATCATCGGTTATTATATAAACCCCAATGTTACACCCATATCAGAAATCAATTTCAACACCTTAAAAAGCGCTGGAATAACAGATATATACGTTTTAGTAACAAATAATGATTACTTACCAGTACTATCAGAAGCCAAAAAAAATGCTGATGCTGTGGGAATAAGAACCAACGCTTGGGTATTTCCTGGGTTTAGTTATGCCTCAAAAGTCGCTCAGATGAAAATAGGAGTTCAATTAGATGTGGAAACATATAGTATGCCTGCATATCTTTTACAAATTTTAGCTATTAGATTGGCCACCTATGGACAAACATTCTCACTTACTGTGAAACCCGACGGATGGGACGGAATCCAATACTATTTCCTAATTGCACCTTTATGCGATTACATAGTCCCCCAACTTTATGTAGGTGATTACAAACAGGGAATATCCGGTCTAACAAACAGGGTTAAAAACTATAACCAAATCTACAACCTCTACAATATCATTTTTCCCGAAAAAATTGTTGCCGGACTTGAAACCTACCAATCCGATCAAAATACAACTCCCAAGAATACAAGTACACTATCAGCAGAAATCAAAGCTGTACAATCATATACACATGGAGTAATCCTATTCAGGTACGGATTATCCAACTTCAATGGTTTAGAATAAATCCTGCATTCAACATCTCCTTTTTTTTAATGGAAAGAGAAATAGCTATAAAAGGAATAGTGAAAAATATCAGTTTAATAGAAACTTAATTTCCTCAACAAACACACTAACCTTATGAACGATGTCAATGGAACCCATTGAAATCAAATTCACTGAAAATATTTAAAACAAGTACCTACTTCAAAAACATAAACATCAAAGACCTCACAACCAACAAATACCTAACCATAACCAAAACAATCATCGGGAACACACTCAAACAACATTCACAAAAAATGTGAATACATATAGTGAGATAATTAGTTTGCGAATTCCAAAAATATAATTCAAAATATCATTATTTTCTTAGAAATAAAAAGGAGGGATCTTTTTTTGAATAAACAACAAATAATAACAATTGGGTTATAGCAGTTATTATTGTCGTATCTGCTGTAGTACTTTCTAGTACATATCTTGGAAAGGATATAACCATCACGAAAGTTAGTGCTCCTGCAGCTGGTCTGCATGGCCAAAATATAACCGTGACCGACACACTACGAAACAAAGGAATTATAGGCACTGGCAATTTTGATGTTTATTTCTCTTTATCACCAACAAAAAGTTATAGTAACAAGATTTTGATTGGAAAAGGAAATATCAATAATTTAGGGGACCGTGCAATAGTTCAACAGAGTACTCAGTTAGCTATACCATTGAATACCACTCCAGGAACCTACTACATATTAGCATATGCAGATGGTAACAACACAGTAAAAGAACTCAATGAACATAATAATGGA
>PMMY01000187.1 GCA_003162655.1 Methanobacterium sp.
ACGTACAAATTCATATAAGACGGTTATAGTTGAAAATGCTAATATTGGTTCCTTTTTGGATGTTATTATTACAGATGCGAAGCCAACATATTTAATGAGTTCTAAAAAATTATAAGTTTTATTTTTATATTGCAGACATATATAGTAAAAATGAAATAAAGATGCAAATTGGTTTAACTGAGTAATTTATTATTAATTTGTATTAGAGCAATATCTAAATGGAATAGTTATATTGTAACTTAATTTAAACTAAAAAGTAGGTGATTTTATGTCATATCTCGTCTGTGATAAATGCGGGAAATACTACGAACTTNNTGTGGAGGTAAATTGACCTACATTGACACATTAGAGGGGATAAAAAATAATTACACTCCTTCAAACAATTCAAAAATCACATGCACCAACTGTGGAGCAGAAAATATTAAAGATTCTACCAAATGCTCCAACTGCGGTAACGAATTTGTAAGAGAAACAACAAAAGGATATAACCAAAATATTAATGGGGGTATAAGCTGGCTGGGAGTTGCTGCAGGATTTGGATTCCTTTTGACCGGTACTTTAATGGGCGTTCTGGCAATTTTTGGAACGAATATCCCACAGAAAGTTGAAGATATTCCATACAACCTATTAATAGCTTTCGGGATGATATCAATGTTTTTGGCAATTATTTCCGGTTTAATATCCTCATATATAGGAGGAAGTCTTAAATTTAAAAATGGAATTATAAATGGCGGTCTTGTTGGTGTTATTCTCGGACTNNATAGCGATTTTTGGCTCTTTATCGGTGCTCGGAGGGATATTCGGAACCTTTTTAAAAAGAAGATTATAATGATAATATAAATATTATTACTTTCAATTAATTTTGTAAATGTTAATAATTAAAATAATGGAAATCACACCAAGATTATTATCTGCCTCTCATAAGTTTTTTACTAAGTTTTTCCATTTTTTTAGCTGATTTAATTTGTTTTTCCATGTTACCGTCTTCTATTACTATACCGCCCTGATAACCACATTTTTGGCAGGTCNNTTGAACCACAACTTGGACATGTTTTTTTTCCCATAATTCTCTCCCCAATTTTGATATTTTATACTGATTTTTCCTAAAAATTCTTTGCATGAATAAATCTATGATATAAAAACTTAGAAATTTTATGGAAATTTGAAGTCAAACCCTAAATAAAAGATATATCCTATTTTATCCTGGGATTCAAAAAATAAGTGCCGTGGGCCGGACTTGAACCAGCGACATCCAGATCTTCAGTCTGGCGTTCTCCCAACTGAACTACCACGGCAAATGGGCCGGACGAGATTCGAACTCGTGATCACCTCCGTGTCAGGGAGGTATCATACCCCTAGACCACCGGCCCCCTTCTCTCATATTATGTCTTTGGCTATATAAACCTTTTCAAGAAATGATAGAACTTTGTAAATAAAATATTAATAAATATGAAACCATCTTAAATTTTATTCCATATGATTAATTGAGTAAATAGAATTTAATTAAATGACCCCACATTGCAATAATAGAAGTAGGAGAGTTCATTTATTAAAGCATTTTAATCTTTTAAATATAAATTTTTATGATCTAATGGATAATTTTACTTTTTATAAATCTATTTATTCTATAAACCCTAAGTATAACTGATAATTTCGAGGGATGACCATGACATTTGATGAATCTGGAAAAATATGGTTTAATGGAAAAATTGTTGATTGGAAGGATGCGAATTTACACGTTTTATCTCATGTTGTTCATTACGGATCAAGCGTATTCGAGGGAATACGGTGCTATAACACCATAAAAGGACCTGCTATTTTCCGTTTGCGAGAACATATACAACGTCTCAAAAACTCTGGCAAAATTTACAGAATGGATATACCCTACTCAGTTGAAGATATGTGCAAGGCTGTTGTAGAAACTGTACAGATCAATAAATTAAAAAAATGTTATATAAGGCCTGTAGCATTTAGAGGATACGGAGAACTTGGTGTTTATCCAATGAATTGTCCAGTTGAAACTGTGATTGCAGCATGGCCATGGGGAAAATATTTGGGTGAAGAAGCACTTGAGGAGGGTGTTGATGTTGGAGTATCTAGCTGGCGTAGAATGGCACCTGACACTATGCCCAATATGGCCAAGGCAGCTTCTAATTACATGAACTCACAACTCGCAAAAATGGAATCGATTACAAACGGATACGACGAGGGGATAATGTTGGACTATCAAGGAATGGTCAGTGAAGGAAGTGGGGAGAACATTTTCATTGTTCTTGATGGAGTTTTATACACCCCTCCTCTCTCATCATCTTTATTATCTGGTTTAACACGTGACGCTGTAATTACACTTGCAGAAGAGATAGGATTAGAAGTTCGACAGGAACAGATCCCAAGGGAAATGTTGTACATATCAGACGAAGTATTCCTTACAGGAACTGCTGCTGAAGTTACTCCAGTACGTTCAGTTGATAAAATCGTTGTTGGGATGGGTTGCAGAGGAGAAATTACAAGAAAAATCCAAGATGCATTCTTTAAGGTTGTTAATGGAGAAGATGATGATAAAAACAGGTGGTTGACTTTTGTTAATGTTGGCTTATAACTTATAACTCAAACCTTAGAACTTATTAGTTATAACTTATAACTTATTACAATTTATCACTAGTTTTTTATATTAAGAAATCTGTTAGAAATTATTTATAAAAAATTTATTATAATCCAGTTTAATTTAGGTGATAAAAAAATGGACATTATTCAAGCAATAATTTTAGGCATAGTTCAGGGACTGACAGAATTTCTGCCTGTGAGTAGCTCTGCACACTTGGTTTTTGTCACAGACCTTTTTAATTTACCACAAAATGTGGCCTTTGACACAATATTACACCTAGGTACATTAGTTGCAGTGGTAGGATACTTCTGGAGGGATATTTTAACCATTATTAGTTCGTTTATTTCTAGCGTTTTAGATATTTTCAGGGGAAAATTTAAAGAAGGTCTTGAAGAAAAACCCTTTAAAAAGCTCTCATGGCTCCTTATAGTTGGAACAATCCCCGCAGGATTAGCAGGAATTTTTTTACAAAACCAGTTTGAAGCATTATTCAACGATGTAATATACGTTGGATTCTTCCTGATTGTGACAGGTTTACTGTTATGGGCTGCTGAGAGAGTTAAACCAGGTACAAAAGATGTAAAGGATATTTCATTTAAGAATGCACTTGTAATAGGGATATTCCAAGCAATAGCCATAGCACCCGGAATCTCAAGATCAGGGGCCACAATATCTGCAGGATTATTTTCAGGTCTTAATCGAGAATTAGCAGCAAGATTTAGCTTTTTATTATCCATTCCTGCAATATTAGGGGCTGCAGTCGTTCAGATAAGACATATAAACAGTATGGATACCACTACCATAACATTGATAGCTGGTTTTCTATCTGCAATGATATTCGGATACATAGCAATCAAACTTCTATTGAAGATAATCAGAGAAAGAACTTTGATGATTTTTGCATATTACTGTTGGATCGTTGGTGCATTAGCAATTATCGTGTCTATTCTCCATTTATAATATTTTTTTTTTACTGAAATCAGAATATGTCCTTGCAGAGTTCCTCTGTTCTGATTCTGATTTCATCAATGGAAACACCTTTAAGAATAGCAGCCATCATTGCACCACCTGCTCCTACACCCTCCTTAACAGAACCCTTAGTGTAGTTAACAAGACCTTCTGTTGAAGAATTCTCAAATAAGGGATCAATAGCAAAAATGCTAATATCTGAGATTTGATTGGCTATGAAGTTAATATCCGATGTTTCATCCTCTGCAACAAAAACTGTAGTAGCAATCGACAAAGAAGTGAAATCAAAATCTGGCGATACACCTTTAATAACAGCACAAACAGCAGTCATTTGGGTACCTCCGGCAAGGATCACAGGAACATTACTACCCATTGCAATACCCGCCACTGCAGGAATCATCGGATCTCCAACTGCATCTACAGCTTTGAATGGTTCAGATTTAAGTTCACCAGCAGTGTATCCTGAAAGTTTCAGACCATTATTAACAACCTTGTGTTTGAGCATATGGGGATTTTCAGGGGTACTTCCACTGATCTTGTGATCTACTTCGTAGCCCATTGCTGTTAAAACTCCAAGTGCTGTGGTGGTACCTCCAGGAGTACTTTCACCTATGAATAGATGATCAGTGAGTTTTGAAAGGGTTTGACCTAGAATAAATCCCTTATTAAAGATTTCTGCAGAGTTCATAACCCCTTTCCCATTATTAATATCTCCTCCAGGGGTTTTATTTATATTGATAAATGGGATATTAGGCTTAATAACAGCTCCAGCATCAACAACTAATAATGGAATATCTGCAAGATCAAGAGATGCTTTAGTTATCACTGCTGGTGTAGGTGCTGCATCACCAGCAATAACGGTTTTAGGTATCTCAGACAGACAAAGTGGTTTCCCTAACATAACAAGTTCCACATCAGCTGCAGGTGTATAGTCTGTTAACTCTGGTGTTGCCCCTGCTCCTGTTATCCCAATTATTCTAGAAGTTAATGTACTAGCTATAACACATAAGAATAGTGAATCCTTATTTTTCAATTTCTGAATCATGTCTGATGATCCATAACACTTTATTGCCTCATCCATAGTCTCACCTTCGATTATTAGATATGTTATAAAATAAGATATAAATGTACAACTCAAGGATATGAATAAAGAATTATTTATTTACAATTATTAACTTTAACATCTTATTTATTGCAAATAATAGGAATCGTGATTTAATGATATGTATAGGAATTGAAGGTACCGCAGAGAAAACTGGTGTGGGAATTGTTGATTCTGAGGGCAAAATCTTAGCATCCGTAGGTAAAGCCCTTATACCTAAAAGTGGTGGAATACATCCAAGAGAAGCTGCGGAACACCATGCAGCTACAATAGTACCACTGATAAAGCAATCACTGATTGAATCAGATTTATATTTAGAAGATATTGATCTCGTTGCATTCTCAAAAGGCCCCGGTCTTGGGCCAGCACTGAGAACTGTTGCAACAGCATCAAGGAGCCTTTCACTTATGNNCACTTATGCTTAAAATACCCATAGTCGGTGTAAACCATTGTATAGGTCATGTAGAAATTGGAAAACTGACCACAGGAGCTGTAGATCCTGTCACTCTCTACGTAAGTGGTGGAAATACTCAGATAATTGCTTTCGATTCTGGTAGATACAGGGTTTTCGGTGAAACTTTAGACATAGCAATTGGTAACTGTCTCGACCAGTTCAGCAGATCTGTAGGATTGGGCCACCCAGGAGGCCCTAAAATTGAAGAGATGGCAAAAAAATCAGAAAATTATATTAAACTACCTTACACGGTTAAAGGGATGGATTTATCATTTTCAGGACTTTTAACTTCTGCTATAAGGAAATTTGAATCAGGTGAATCAATCGAAGATGTTTGTTACAGTCTTCAGGAAACTTCTTTTTCAATGCTGGTAGAGATTACTGAAAGAGCCATTTCTCATGCCAAAAAAAAGGAAATTCTCTTATGTGGCGGTGTAGCTGCAAATAATCGATTAAGGGAAATGCTCGCTGTGATGTCTGAAGAACACTATGCTGATTTCTATATGCCCCCAATTAAATACTGTGGTGACAATGGGGCCATGATTGCTTGGATGGGCCAATTAATGTATAAAAATAATTTAGTAACTGGAGTTGGGAATACAGGAATTATGCAGAAATACAGAACAGACCAAGTAGATGTACCTTGGATGAAAAGCTCGGAAAAGAGATTAAAATTGCCACCAGAGATTGTGGAAAAAGGGGCAGAAGCTAACATCTATCCTGGTCTTTGGATGGATCAAAAAGTTCTAATAAAAAAGAGGATTCCTAAAGGTTACAGGATAGAAGAGATCGACAGTTATCTAAGGAAAAAACGGACTAAAGTAGAATCTAAACTTTTAGGGGAATCTAAACGGTGTGGCATTAAAACACCAATCATATACGACATTAATAAGCATGAAAGTGCAATTATAATGGAACGACTTGAAGGAACTCCAGTGAAAGAAATTTTTGAGAGTTTGAAGGATTTAGACACGTCATATCTGACTGTTCAAAACTTATGTGAAAAGATTGGTGAAAATGTAGCAAAACTTCATAACTGCAGAATAATTCATGGTGATCTAACAAGTTCTAATATGATACTCCAAAATAACGATGTCTTCTTCATAGATTTCGGATTGGGAATGATATCAGATTTAGTTGAAGATAAAGGTGTTGATCTCTTAGTTTTTAAAAAGGCAATTTCAGGAATACACCACCAAATATCTGAGAAATGTTTCAAATCCATTTTAAAAGGTTATCATGATGCAGATGATTATGAAAAAATTGTAGCAAAGGTAATGGAGATTGAAAGTAGAGGCCGTTACATCTGTAATGTTGGATCTTAATGTCTTCATTTAATCCTTCCCAATTAAATTATTGTTACAAATGAAATTATAAATATGGAGTATAGAAAAATTATAGGATTTGATGACTATGAAGATAACATTTATAACTGGTAACCAACACAAAGTAAAAGAAGCCAAAGGTATCTTCGATAACTTTGGAATAAAACTGGAACATGCTGACCTCGGTTATCCAGAGATCCAAGGAGAACTCGTTGAAGTAGCCAGGTACGGTGCAAAGCATGTAGCCCAGCGTCTTGGCAAGCCAGTGATAGTTGAAGACGCAGGAATTTTCATTAAAGCCCTTAAATGGTTTCCAGGAACTTATTCATCCTATGTTCAGGATACACTGGAAAATAAGGGTATATTAAGACTTATGAGTGATGTTGGAGACAGATATGCCGAATTCAGGTCGGCTGTTGGGTTCTGCACCCCCAAAACCGAGCCCGAGATTTTTTTAGGCGCTGTCCGTGGAAGTATAGTATACTCAGAGAAAGGGAATAATGGTTTTGCATACGATCCCCTATTCAAACCTGAAGGATATGAAAAAACCTTCGGTGAGTTATCTATAAATGAGAAGAATAAATTCTCTCACCGCAGAAAATCACTTGAAAAGTTTGCAACTTGGTATAAAGATTATAGAGGTGATTAAATGGCAATAAAGCCGGAATGGACAGAATATTCTAATGAAGAAATTGAAGAACTTGTATTAAAATTAAGAAAAGAAGGTAAATCCACGAGTGTTATTGGAGTTATCCTAAGAGATCAGTATGGAATTCCTGATGTCAAAACTGTGACTGGAGATAAAATAACTGCCATACTAGTAAAACACGGCCAAGGCGAAGAATATCCAGAAGAACTCATTAACCTGATTAAAAAAGCAGTCAATATTAGGGATCACTTAACAGAGAACCCAAAGGACCTTCACACCAAAAGGGGCCTAAGGATCATCGAATCCAAAATCAGAAGACTCGTAAGATACTATGTAAGGGAAGGTGTGCTCCCTGAAGGATGGAGATATGATCCAAAAACAGCAGCACTCCTTGTTAAATAAGGCCGAAGAAGCTTGCGATCTATTACGCAAGCATTTAAAAAAGGATCATGTTGTGAGAATAATTTCTCACAACGATGCTGATGGGATATCTGCTGCCGGGGTAATGTGCAATGCAATTGCCAAAGAGAAAGGTAAATTTCATGTTACTATAATTCCCAGATTGAAGGATGAAAACATTTCAAAATTTTTAAAGGAAAAATATAACTTATTCATTTTTTGTGACATGGGAAGTGCAAATCTCAGAGGGATTAGCCGATTAAAGGGAGATGTCATAATTGCAGACCATCATCAGACAGATCCA
>PMMY01000118.1 GCA_003162655.1 Methanobacterium sp.
AACCCCAGAAGGGTCTAAAATAACCATCTCATTATCATTGAGGTAGATAACCTTCTTGGTGTGTTTTAATATTGCTGGAACGTCTGATGCAATGAATGACTCATTATCTCCAACACCCACTATTAAAGGGCTCTCCTTTCTAACACCTATTATTTTATTTGGTTCATCAGCAGAAATGGCAGCTATTGCATAGGATCCTTTAATATCCTTTGTTGCCAACCTGGTAGCTGCTTCTAAACCATTTCCCATTTCCATGTACTTCTCAATTAAGTGAGCTATAACCTCAGTATCTGTATCTGAAGTAAATATATGGCCTTCATCCTGAAGTATATCCTTTAGTTCCTTGTAATTCTCAATTATTCCATTATGAACAACTGCTATCCTCTTTTTACAGTCTATATGAGGGTGGGCATTATTTCCAGTTGGAAGTCCATGAGTTGCCCATCTAACATGTGCTATTCCCATATTCCCGGGAATATTAGTTAAATCCAACTTTTTCTGGACATCATCTATTTTTCCTTCACCCTTTTTTATATATATATCTCCAGAAAGTGTTGCTATTCCAACAGAGTCATATCCTCTGTATTCCAACCTTCGAACGCACTCTAAAAGTACAGGTGCTGCTTTATCGTTAAGTAAACAAGCTACAATTCCACACATGATTTCACCAGAGAAGTTATATAATGATTCTTGATCTTTTTTTAAATAAGCGATTAAATATTTTTAAATTAACAAAATTTAATATATCTTGAAAAAAACTCATATATCAAATATGAATCTTTGAATGTATTGATATTTACTATTTTATGACCTCCAATATCATATAAAATTATCATGGTTTACTATGATTTAAATGGAATTAGTAAAAACCTAGAAGATCATAAGGTTTAATATAAAATTATTGTATATTCACTATTTTGTCGATCAATCCAAAATTTTGGATTTAAATATTGAATTAAGATTTTAGTATAAAAATAAATAATTTATAATTATAATTGTATTGACGATATTTTTATTTTTAATGAACTTAATTTTCAGATTGTCTTTCTAGTTAGATATGGTTAGAATATCCATATTCACTTCTTTAAGGTTATCACATCCTGTAAGAATCATAGCTTTCTTAAGATCATCCTTTACATACTTATAATACATCTTAACGGCTACCTCTCCTCCCGATATGGACATTCTTGCGAGCGGTCTGCCTATCAGTGCTATATCAGCACCTAAAGCNNTGACCACCATCAAGGACTCTACCACCATGATTAGATACATAACACGCACTAGCACCTGAATCTAATACTTTAATCGCATCTTCGATGCACATAATCCCTTTAAAGATTACAGGTTTTTCTGTTGAGTCAACCAGTTCATTTATGTCTTTTTCACTTTTTCGGTAAACAGGTTTATTGGAAGCATTCCAATAAGTAGACCCTGCCCCATCCAGATCAACACCAACTGCAATCGCATTCAATTCATCTGCCAAGCGTATCAACTGTAGAAGTCGCTCTTGTGACTGTGGTTTGAATATTGGTATACCCCACCCATTGTTCTCTCCTACAATGTTAACTCCCAGATCATCAGGGCTCTCTGGAGTATTTCCTACCAATCCTATTGAACCCGAAGACATTGCCCCCTTTAAAAGGCCTCTGTATAATGCATCTTCGGGTACAACATCGTTCATACTGTTTTTAACGCCTGAAATGCTGGCCCCCATGAATGGTACAGCAATTTTCTTATCAAATATTGAAGTAGACATTTTTGGTGTATTATGAGGCTTGATCACCCGCATCTTCAGTTTGTATCTTTGCAAAGAATTGTAATTAGCCTCAAAAGTTTTTCCCTGTCCTGCACCACCAAACCCTATGGATGCGCCAAACTTTTGACCAGTACACGTTCTGTCAGGCTGGCCATCACACACAGAGAACTCCCCACAGATACCAACAAGCATCTTCCGGGCTATAGAACGATAGTAATTCAAATCTTTTGTATCATGCTGTGTTTCAGTGTATGCTGTCATTTTAAGGGAAAAAATATCATCACGAACCTCTTGAAGATACTCTTTAGGCATTCCACAAACAGGACAAAGCCATGAATCGGGAAAATCCTCAATCTGTGTTCCAGGTTCCAGTTTAGTTTCCGGATCTCCCTTTTCCTCATCATATGCATAAATATTGCAGTAAGTGCAGATGTATTTCATTTAATTCACCGCCTCATCTTAAATAAGTCCCTTTCCTATAGTTTATTGTTCAGAGTAACGATTTTTTGATATGATTTTTAAATCAAACAACTTGTCTGCTTCAACTACTGAGAGAATTCCCCTTTTCACAACCAAGTCCCGGATCGATTCCTTTTTTTCCAAAGCTTCCTTGGCAATTTCAGCTGCTTCCAAGTAGCCTATCTTAGGAGAAAGAAGCGTTACAAGACTTGGATTCATTCCAGCAATATTACTTAAGTTTTCCTCATTTATCTTAATACCTTCTATTGAATTTTTCTGGAAGACAGGAAGATAATTATTCAGTAATTTAAGTGATTCGAGAATATTAGAAGTCATAATAGGAGTCATTACATTCAATTCAAGTTGTCCAGCCTGAGCAGCAATGGATACAGTAGTATCATTTCCTATGATCTGATATGAAACCATGTTCAAACATTCTTCCATTACAGGATTAACTTTTCCAGGCATAATAGATGATCCAGGTTGAACAGGAGGTAAAATTATCTCACCGAGTCCTGCTGTTGGACCTGATCCCATGAGACGTAGATCGTTTGCTATTCTTACCAATTCGATTGCAAGTTCCCTGAGAGCCCCTGAAAATGCAGCCATCTGTGACCTGCTCTGTAGTGATTCATAACTGTTGATTGCTGGAACGAGATCAAGGGATGTAAGTTCTACAAGATTCTTAATCACCTTTTCCCGATATAATGGTGGTGTGTTAACTCCTGTTCCTGTAGCAGTACCACCAATGGCTATTTCTAAAAGATCATTCCTACGTTCATGAATTCTCTTTCCTGCACGGATTATTGCACTGTTGTATGCAATGAATTCATCACCAATGGTCACAGGCATTGCATCCATTAAATGAGTACGCCCAGATTTTGGTATTGAAATCGACTCCTCACCTTTACGTTTAAGTGAAAGACTTAATTCGTTAATAACATTTTGTAGGGTATCTGCTTCCAAAATAATGGCAATATGTGATGCTGTGGGAAAGGTGTCATTGCTTGACTGCGACTTGTTAACATGATCGTTGGGGCTTAAATACTTGTAGTCACCCCTTTCTTTGCCTATAATCTCAAGTGCGCGGTTTGCAATCACTTCATTGATATTCATGTTAAATGATGTACCTGCCCCTGCCTGAAATATATCAACTGGAAATTGATCTGCAAACTTTCCAATTAGAATCTCGTCTGCAGCTTTTAAAATAGCCTCACCCCTTTGATTATCAATAGAATCTAACTCCATATTGGTTAGTGCTGCTGCTTTTTTTACAGTTACATAAGCTTTTATGAGTTCAGAACTTTCACCTCGACCGCTCACAGGGAAATTTTCTACTGCACGTAGGGT
>PMMY01000060.1 GCA_003162655.1 Methanobacterium sp.
CGCCGGGACTGGGATTTGAACCCAGGAGGAGTCAAACTCCACAGGATCTCAAGTCCTGCGCCTTCCCTGGCTAGGCTATCCCGGCATAATTCAAAAAAGGGTTAAGCTATATTAGCTTTTTAATTCAATTTCTATACTCACGTTGTCGGGTACGTTGACCTTCATGACCTGACGCATTGCACGCTCATCTGCTTCGATTCCAACAAGCCTCTTGTGAATTCTTAGTTCCCATTTTTCCCATGTAGCTTTTCCTTCTCCATCTGGAGATTTACGGGTTGGCACGACGAGTTTTTTTGTTGGCAGTGGTATTGGTCCGGATAGATCCACACCTGTTCTTTCTGCTATTCTTTTAAGCTGATCGCATACGTATGCAAGTTTTTCAGGATCTGTACCTGTAAGTTTTATTCTGGCTTTGTGCATTCCAATCCTCCATAAAAATAAAAGAAGGTTTAATTTTACCTTCAGTTAATCATTCTGTTAATTTACTTCGCTGGTACGATATCAATACACATTCCTGCTGCCACAGTTTGACCCATATCTCTAATAGCGAATCTTCCCATGTGAGGAATTTCTTTGATCTTCTCGATTACCATTGGTTTGGTTGGCTTAACAACAACAAATGCTGCGTCACCTGTTTTAAGGAAATCAGGATTTTCTTCTTTGGTCTGACCTGTTGCAGGGTCCAGTTTTTTCTGAAGTTCCATGAAAGTACAAGCAACCTGTGCTGTGTGACAATGGAATACAGGAGTGTAACCAACGGTGATAACACCAGGGTGCTGCAGTACAACGATCTGTGCAGTGAACTCTTTTGCAACTGTTGGTGCATTTGATGTGTGTCCAGCAACGTCACCTCTCCTGATATCATTTTTACCAACACCTCTGACGTTGAACCCAACGTTGTCACCGGGTTCTGCCTGATCTAGCATTTCATGGTGCATCTCTATTGTTTTTACCTCTCCACTTGATCCTGGAGGTTCAAATATAATGTTGTCTCCTCTTTTCATGATTCCAGTTTCTACCCTTCCGACTGGAACGGTTCCTACACCGGTGATTGAGTAAACATCTTGAACTGGTACCCTTAATGGAAGTTGTGTAGGTTTTTCTGGTGCTTTGAGTTCAGCTAGTGATTCAACAAGTGATGGTCCTTTGTACCAAGGAGTGTTCTCTGAAGATGTTGTAATGTTATCTCCCTGAAATGCGGAGATTGGTATGAAATTGATCTCTTTTGGTTTGTAAGCCACTGTTTTAATCAAAGCGGATACTTCTTCTTTGAGGTCGTTGAACTTTGCTTCGTCGTAATTCACTAGATCCATTTTGTTTATTGCAATAATCAACTGGTTAATACCTAATGTCCTTGCAAGGAAAGCATGTTCCTTGGTTTGTGGCATTACACCATCATCTATTGCAACAACCAGTACAGCTGCATCTGCTTGGGATGCACCTGTGATCATGTTTTTAACGAAATCCCTGTGACCAGGACAATCCACAATTGTGAATTCATATTTTGGGGTATCGAATTTTGCGTGAGCAAGGTCGATTGTAACCCCTCTTTCTCTTTCTTCTTGGAGCTTGTCCATAACAAACCTAAACTTGTTTTCGCCAGCTGATAGCTGCTGTTCTGCTATAGCTCCTGATTGCAGGAGAATGTGTCCGACAAGTGTTGATTTACCATGGTCTACGTGTCCAATAAACGCTAAGTTCATATGTTCTTTTGTTTTAGCCATAAAATATACCTCCATTTAACATTTTATATAATATATTAGTTTAATTCATCAAATTCGTGATCATCCTATGTAATGATCTGGTCCATAAGGTTCAGGACTTAATCCTTTCCTAGCCCTAATCTCCCTTATAATTGTCTTCTGAAGTTCAGGAGGTAATCTAACAAATCCTGCACTTTCAGTTGACCAGAGACATCGGCCCTCTGCAGCAGATCTTATATCTCCTGCGAATCCAAACATTTCAGCAACAGGTACAGTTGATTCAATGGTTGCCATGTCCCCCTCTTGGGACATATCCACAATCTGTCCTCTTCTGTTCTGTATTTCCCTAGTTGCTGCACCCATATAGTCTTGTGGAACGTTGATAAATACTTTTTGTATTGGCTCCAGTAACGTTGGGTTTGCCAGCATGATTGCTCCGTATACAGCTTTTCTTATTGCAGGTAAAACCTGTGCTGGACCTCTATGAACAGCATCTTCGTGAATTTTTGCGTCTTTCAGTGATATTTTAACTCCCATAACCTTCTCTCTGGCTATTGGACCATCGTCAAGTGCGCTTTCAAATCCTTCTAATAGAAGTTCTTTTATTTCATCAAGGTACTGGATACCACGTGTCATGTTGATAAAGAGGGACCTTTTGTATACATTCCAGACCTTTTTTGCCTCGTCTTTGGGAAGACCGTATTCTGTGAAAGTGGATGCACTTTCCTTCCCTTTAACACGACCCTCTTTGATCTTTCCTTCTTGTATGGCATTGAATAGTTCGTCAGATAAAGGTTCGATTTCAATATAGTATCTGTTGTGCTTGTTTGGGGATTTTCCTTCAACAGGACCTGCTTTTCCAGCTATTGTTTCCCTGTACACAACGATTGGTTCTGAAGTTTCGATTTCCACACCTTTTTCATCGATACGGTAAGTTATGATCTCTAGGTGAAGTTCTCCCATACCTGATATTAGGTGCTCGCCGGTTTCTTCGTTGATCTCGACTCTGACTGTTGGGTCTTCCTTTCCAACTTGTCTTAGAACTTCTATAAGTTTTGGAAGGTCTTTGGTGTTTTTGGCTTCGACCGCAAC
The DNA here is from genome assembly GCA_003162655.1 of Methanobacterium sp. Classification (GTDB taxonomy): domain Archaea; phylum Methanobacteriota; class Methanobacteria; order Methanobacteriales; family Methanobacteriaceae; genus Methanobacterium_B. The sequence continues at coordinate 2,796 of PMMY01000060.1, forward strand.
TGTGACAACTGGCTCTGATATGTGTTCAATACCTTCAAATGGAGCAATGTTGGTTCCGAAGTTGGTTACTGTTTCACCGGCCATAGCATTTCTTGCACCGGTTATTGCTACTATATTTCCTGCTGGAACTCTGTCTGTGTTAATACGTTCCGGACCCATGTAAACTCCAACCTGTTGGGTTCTGGCTTTTCCATGAGAACCTACGAAGAATATTTCAGTTCCCTTCTCTATGGTTCCACCGTAAACCCTTCCAGTTGCAATTTCTCCAGCATGTTTGTCTATACTCACGTTGGTGATCATCACTGCAAGTGGTGAATCTGGGTCTGTGTTAATCATACCCTGTCCTTCAACAGATTCTATATCACCATTCCATATACTTGGCACTCTGTATCTTTGGGAAACATCTGGACTTGGAAGATGATCCACAACCATCCCTAACAGAACATCGTGTATAGGCACTTTATCAGCTAAGTCCTTCTGTTTGTCTTCTTTACATGCTTCACGAATATCGTTAAATGTTATACCTGTTTTCTGCATCATTGGAACGTTAATAGCCCAATTATGATATGCTGAACCAAATGCAACACTTCCATCCTCAACTCTTGCAAGCCATTCCTTCTTAAACTGCTCTGGAGCCATATTCTTTATTAACTTGTTAGCACTGGCTATTATCTTAAGGAATCTGTTCTGAAGTTCGTCTCCCTCAAGTTTGAGCTCATTTATAAGACGGTCAACCTTGTTTATGAATAGAACAGGGCGAACATTTTCTTTTAAAGCTTGACGTAGAACAGTTTCTGTCTGGGGCATTATACCTTCGACTGCACATACAACAACAACTGCACCGTCTACAGCCCTCATTGCCCTTGTAACATCTCCACCGAAGTCAACGTGACCTGGTGTATCAATAAGGTTTATGAGGTACTCATCATCCTTATACTTGTGAACCATTGAAACGTTTGCTGCATCGATGGTAATTCCTCTTGCCTGTTCCTGTTCATCAAAGTCAAGAAAACGTTGATCACCTGCAAGTTCTGCAGATATCATGCCAGCTCCAGCCAGGAGGTTGTCTGATAGTGTGGTTTTCCCGTGATCTATATGGGCCACTATCCCGATGTTCCTTATATACTTAGGAGTGTACATCAATTCCTTAATCTTATTAATCATCTTAGTACGTCTACTCACTAAAATCACCTAGTAACCAAAAATTTATAATCATTCATCATTAGTGGGCAGATCTTGCAATTCTTTCTTTCTCTTCCTTCTTTCCGATTGCAAAGCTTCTTGTATCGTACTCTGCTGCGTAAAGAAGTTCATCGGCAAGACATTCTTCTACAGATCGTTTCCTTTTGAATGATGATTGTAGAGCACCTCTTGTTAAGAATCCAACAGCCAGATCAACCCTTCTCTGTGGTGCTATATCTACTGCGACCTGGTATCCTATTCCACCATATTTTATTCTGGTAGTTTCTTCCCTTGGTGCAGTGTTTTCAACAGCTTTCACAAGAACCTGAAGAGGGTTCTTTTTTGACCTCTGGTTTATAATATCCATGGCCCCTTTAACTATGTTGTAGGACTTGTTCTTCTTTCCAGAGTTTCTCTGAGTTCTCATGATCTTGTTCATGAGCCTTTCAACTATTGAAACTTTGGATTTTGCGAACTGCCTTTTAACATGCCTTCCTAGGGTGTGCGGAACCAGAATTTCATCCAGGCAAATGTAGTTTATCAGACCTAAGTCCTCTACTTTCACCTCTTCTAAATCCCATTTATCGAAGAC
>PMMY01000155.1 GCA_003162655.1 Methanobacterium sp.
TGAGGTTGAATAAATGAGAAAGTTGAAATACGATATCGTTGTGGTTGGTGGTCGATTAGGAGGATCTACAGCCTCATTATTCGCTTCAAAGTCAGATGTAGACGTTCTAATGATTGAAAAACGCCAGGAAATAGGAAGTCCTGTACAGTGTGCTGAGGGAGTAACCTATGGCACATTTGAAACCTTGGAGATGGAACCATCAGAAAGATATGTCAGGTCAAGGATTAAAGGTGCACATATATACGCACCAGACAGGAGAAGAATCACATACGAAGGAGGAATTGCTGAAGGACTCGTTATTGATAGGAAAATCTTTGATAAAGACCTAGCAATTGAATCTGCTAGGGCAGGCACAGACATAATGATAAAAACTAATGTTAAGGATCTTATCATTGAAAATCATAAAGTCTGTGGAGTGATAGCTAAACACTTAGGTGAAACCATTGAAATACGTTCCGATGTTGTGATAGGTGCAGATGGTGTTGAATCAAATATGGCACGCCAAGCCGGTATTGAAACCTACAAAAGCCCCAAAAAAATCTGCTCATGTGCACAGTACGAGCTAGTGGGCATTGATGTGGATCCAGAGTATCTAGAGTTTTATTTTGGAGAAAAAATCGCACCACAGGGATATTTATGGATATTTCCAAAAGGGGATGGGGTTGCTAATGTAGGGGTTGGTATCCGCAGTTCAATTGATACTGCAATCACTTANNAACATATACAGATGGATTTTTAGTAGTTGGAGATGCTGCAGGACAAGTTGACCCGATAACTGGCGGAGGAATTCATACCACAATTTCTTGTGCAAGGATTGCTGGAGAAGTAGCAGCAGAATCCGTAAAAAGAGAGGACAATTCTTCAGAATTTCTAAAGGATTATCAAGATAAATGGAAACAAGAAATTGGAGAAAACTTGGATAAATCTGTCATGTACAGGAATATGGCAGATAAGCTTAATGATGATGATATGAACGCTCTTGCAGAGTTTATTGAAACCCAAGACCTTGAGGCCATCTCAAAAATTTCTGTTCTTAAATTTGTTGGAAAACATCCCAATTTGATGAAAGTTCTAACGGAGTTATTATGAAATTATTCCAAATTAAATTAATTTAGCACAAAATTTATTCAATTAATTATGGAATGGAGATTATTAGAAATCCTTAAATTATTTATCCATAAAAAATAAGATATTAATGGTTTGATAAGATCAATATCAACTTTATATTTTTAATTTGAGGATGTGAATNNATGAACAAGCAGTTGAAGCTTTAATTGCTGCCCTTAAATATGAGACCTGGGAAGATGATTACACTGTTTTAATTGCAGTAAGAGAAAGTGCAGCAGATGCACTTGGAATAATAGGGGATAAACGAGCTGTTAACCCATTGATCCATAGTTTATATGAGGACTCAGATGAAGAAGTAAGATGGAAAGCTGCTGCTACCCTAGGAAAAATTGGAGACCATTCTGCTGTTGAACCTCTGATTGATGCCCTTAATGATAAAAGTTGGGGAGTACGGAAGAACGCTTCTAATGCATTAGGAGATATTGGTGATAAAAGAGCATTTGATCGCCTTAATATAGCCTTGAGCGACAAAGACTGGCATGTAAGAAAATATGCTGCAGTAGCGCTTGGGAAAATTGGGGATGATCGGGCTATTGCTCCTCTTGTAAATGCATTAAATGATGAGGACAGCGATGTAAGATGGAAATCCTTGATGGCCTTAGGTAAAATTGGAGAACCTGCTTTTGAACCGCTCCTAAATACATTTGAAAATGAAGATTGGCAGATGAGGGGTAGAGCTGCTGAAGTTCTTGGGAAAATTGGGGATGAGCGGGCCATTGAACCATTGATAAATGCTCTGAATAAAAGGGATAGAACCCAAAATAAATATGTAAGAGGCCGTATTATCGAAGCTCTGGGTAGAATAGGAGATGAAAGAGCAGTCAAACCACTAATTAAAGCTCTTGATGATCAATACATTTATGTCAGACTCAAAGCTACAGAAGCTCTTGACTTGATTAAATCAAAGGGTAAAGGATCATGGATAGTACATTTTGATAATGGCGAAATAACGTTTAATTATCCAAACACTTGGGAAGTAATTGAAACAACAGACGAGAAAAAAATTATTAAGGGAGGAATCGCCAACAATGCAATGCTCTTCTCAATTAAAAGACTTGATGATGCAGAAGATATAGAACCTGAAGAATTTGCAAAAATTCTGAAAAATGTATTTTTNNGGTGAAAATCCACACGATGTATCCATTACAAAAATAATGATCGTAGCATTTAAAAGGAAAGACTTGCTATTCTATTTATGGTTTGCAGGTGCACCAGATTACTTTGAACTTTTTGATGAAGATGTAGACCTAATAATAGAAAGTTTTCAAATAAAAAATTAAATAATACATAAATTATCAATTTACAAATTGAACAATTTTTTTTAATAGAATTAAATTATTATATTTTCTCCAAAAATTCTTCTGTAGAACTTTTACTAATGGATCATTAAAATTATAGACCAAAATATGAAAATATGGTAGATATCATGAATAAAAAAAATAAAAGTAAAATAATAATTTCTACCCACAAACATGAAAATCTCTACTTTGCAGTAGGATATTCAGAAAAGAAAAAAATTATAAGGATAGCATTGCCTCAAAAGAGTTTGGAAGATACAGTAAATGAAATTTCGAAATATTATCCTAATTATCAAATATCAAATGAAAACACCAAAACAGCTCAGAATCTATCTCAGATGTACCATGGAGAAAATATAGATTTTGATCTTGAACTCTTAGAATTAGATCTTGGTGAATCATCTGAACCTAAATCTACAATAAAAACTTCATTTGAAAGGGATGTAATTCTAGAAGTAGCAAAAATCCCATATGGTAGTGTAAAAACATATAAAGAAATAGCAAAATCCCTGAATAGCCATGCTTACAGGGCAGTTGGAACTGCGATTGGTAAAAATCCATTTCCAATTATAATTCCCTGCCATAGAGTTATCAGATCCGATGGTAAAATTGGAGGATTCAGGGGAGGAACACCAATGAAAGTTGAAATCCTGAAAAATGAGGGAATTAAAATTGAAGCCTTTAAAATTAAGGTTAATTGAATTAATTTTTTTCAAAATAAAATAAAAAAAGTGGTTTAAAAAGTTTAAATTTTATCCTGGTATGCTTTCATTGCTTGTTCAAGCACATCTGCAAATGTTGTGTCATTCTTAAGATCATCAAGATCCTCAATTGAGAATATTTTTAGAACATTGTCCTTACAAGCCTCTACACACGCGGGAATTATCCTGTCTTTTTCCATGCACAATGAGCATTTCTGAATTGATTTCTTCTCAGAATCTATTACCATCATCCCCACAGGGCATGCAATCATGCACAATCTACATAGTG
>PMMY01000058.1:0-2508 GCA_003162655.1 Methanobacterium sp.
AAATTAAGGGATAGATTAATGGAGATAATGGAATACGATTCAGGAGACGTAATATATATACCCCATAATAATTATTTTGCTGGCAAACAGATAAACAGGATGGGATGGGGTGCCCTTGATGATCAGCATCCAAGATTTTTTAAAAAGGAATATTTAAATTTTGGTGATGAGATCCATGAATTCTTTAAAATTGACGATAACGCAAGGATTTATAAAATTGACGATCCTGAAGAGGGATTCTTGCACTTCAGCTACATAAATTTTGAACACTACATTGAAAAAAGTCTTAACCGGTATACAAGTATAGAAGCCAAGAATATTTTTGAAGGTAAAAAGGAAAAGATTCAACTTGGAAGTAACTTTCTCACAATTTGGTTTAAGTTGTTTAGAGAATTTATGATATATTATATTCTTTCTAAAGGGTATAAAGATGGTTTTAGAGGGTTTTCAATTAGTTTTTTATCTGTAATGTATCGTATGGTGACCTATATGAAAGTTAGATTAATGGAAGAATATGATTCTGAAGATACGCACGAAAAAATACTTGAAGAATATCAAATAATTATAGATAAAGTTATTTCAGAATATCGAGATTAAAAATTGAACATAATTACTAATTTTAACGTTTTATGAATGAAATTTGAATTTAAGAGAGAAACATATGTTTAAAACATATTTAAATATACTATAAAAGCAGAAGTATTAATTATAGATTGTGATATTATGGAATAACTCGTAAATGAATTAGAAAAGTGCAACAATTTGAAAATAATGTTATAAAATAGGGATAATATATCTAAAATCCAATCTACTCTCATAAATTATTAAACAGAGTTAAAAAATATCAATTCACTTATATAAAGTGTCAGCCAGACCTTTTNNCTTAGGAATAAGAATTGTAACAACCCTCCAGAAGGTTCGCTTCATTCTTGGATAAACAGAGTACAGAGTGATACTTAATTTTTGAATTCATCTGACAGATAATTGTTCCAATAATAAAATTTAAAGGAAGAATGGAATTAATAAAAATAAAATTGTCTAAATCATTAGGATCATCTGATCCTGAAATATTAGATAAAAATGCATGTAAAGCAAAATTAAATGTTCTGGAAGGAATATAATCACCATCTTTGGATTATAGAACCAGAATAACAGCTATGATCTGATAATTGATATATTACCAAATTAGGTAAGGTAAACATTATTCTTGCAGGTAGTACAAGAACCGAAGATCACGAAAAATACAAGAGATCTTTAGAAAGTAAAGTTTCACTATTAGGATTGGAAAAAAGAATGAAGTTCTTTAATTTTGTGGATAAAAGGATCTTCCGTTTTTGAAAGTGCAATCAACTTATTTGTATACCCTTATCGATGGATTGTACCTCAGCAACACTTAATTTTGATCTATTTACAAGATTCCCCTTGTAACATAGACTTAAGTTATTTTAGAGAAATAAAAGATAGATATGATTGTATTGAACTTTTTGAAACAGGAAATAACAAGATTTACTTATTAAAATTAAGCAAATTATAATGATAAGAAAAGCAAGAATATCTAAAGGAAAAATGTTAAAATTCTATGATGACAACTTAGATCTGTTGCCAATAAAACAGATGATATAGTATTTAAATAGGAATTATTTTTTGATATAAAAAAAAATCAACGTGATGCAATGAATGTAGGAATTCTTTCTTGGATAATAGATAGGGAAAGGAAAGGTGTAGATAATTATATTTATAATCTAATTAAAAATATGATTAAAATTGGGAAATCGGATGAGATCTCACTGATCCATTACAGAAAAACCGAAGATCCAATATACTCCCAAGTAAATGAAATTATAATTCCTAAAATGCCTTTAAAACTTACTAATCCAATTGGAATTCCTCGAGCTGTAAAAAATGCCCATATTGATATTTTACATCTGCCCATTCACTGGTATACTCAGATTTCACCTTTTTTCTTAAATAGAAAAGTCAAAAAGGTCCTTACCATACACGATTTAACCCCCATTCTATTTCCTGAAATGCACACCAGAGACACTGTTAGGACATGGAACTCTACGTTGAAATTAATTAAAAATAGAACCGATATTATCATTTCAGATTCATGGAATACTAAAAAGGATTGTGTTGAACTTCTAAATATACCCGAAGAAAGTATAAAGGTAATCCCACTTGCAGCGGATGAAATTTATAAACCACTTAGAAATAAAGAACTGATGAAAGAAGAGTTAAAAAATAGATACAACATAAATTTTCCATTTATATTATTTGTTGGAACACTTGAAAAAAGAAAGAATATTCNNACAGATTATGTACCCGATAATGACCTGGTTAAATTCTATAACAATGCGGATTTATTTGTTTATCCTTCATTATACGAAGGATTTGGTTTACCTCCATTGGAAGCTATGGCGTGTGGATGTCCTGTAATAACATCCAATATTTCTTCACTTCCTGAAGTTGTTGGTGATGCGGGGATAATGATAGATCCAAATGACGTTA
>PMMY01000058.1:2553-5620 GCA_003162655.1 Methanobacterium sp.
GGAGGGGCTAAAAGAGCTTTATACGGTTATGTAGAATATTTAATGAAAATGAACCATCTAGTAGATGTTTTTGTACCATCAACAGCTAATGAGGAGTTTTTACCCCTTAAGAACGTTGCTAGTAATGTAAATGTATTTCCAGTACATAAAACCCTTGGAAANNATGGCCCCATTTCTTTTGAAGTACCTTAAAAAACCCCATGCATACTACTGCCAGCAACCCCTAAGAAACGATGCAGTATCGGAAATAATATTCCCAAAAAAGAAAAACAACTTATTAGGATCTCTAAGAGGTTTGGGAAGCAAGATAGTGGTTAAAAGGGGTCTTGACATTGATAATACCAACTCCCATTATTCAAAGTACACCTTATGCAACTCATACTTTTCAAGGGAGAGTATACTGAGAATGTATGGAATAAACTCACATGTATCGTATTTAGGTGTGGATACAGAGATGTTCAAACCCCTTGAAGTGTCTGAAAAAAAGTTCATACTCTCCGTCGGAACATTCACCCCCGAAAAGGGACATGGATTCCTTGTTGATTCATTAGCCCTAATGGATCCTGAAATACGCCCTAAATTAATAGTTGTATCCAACTCAAGTTATCCTCCATGGAAATCTTATCTAGAAGAACATGCAGAAAAATTAAATGTTGATATGGAAATTTTAAGTTTAATAAACGACCAAGAACTAGCTGTTCTCTACAACCAAGCTGAAGTAGTTGTATATTCACCTTACCTCGAACCCTTCGGCCTTGTACCCGTTGAGTCAATGGCATGCGGAACGCCTGTTGTGGCTGTTAAAGAAGGTGGAGTAAGGGAAACTATTATCCATAAGAAAACTGGACTCCTAATAGATAGAGATGAAGAACTGTTTGGAGAAGCCATAACAAAAATGCTTTCAAAGGATTACAAACGATATGATATGGGTAAAAAAGCTGTAAAAACAGTTGAAAATTATTGGACCATTAAACATGCTGGAGAGAGATTATTAGAACATTTAAACCGTGTTATCAATATGGTAGGGTAAATACAAAAAATATATCCAACAGAAAGTAGGAAATTAAATAAATAGAATCAAACTCAATAAAATATCATTTCAATAGATATCAGCTGATTTTTTTAAGAATAAAAAAAACTTAATTTTAAAAAAAATCTAAAAAAAAGCATGGAGGTATAAAATGAATTGGAAAGATAAAAATGTATTAATCACGGGCGTCGGAGGATTCGCTGGATCATACCTTGCAGAAGAATTATTAAAACAAAATGCTAACGTTTATGGATTAATCAGAAGACGTGCAGATGGAACCAAAGCAAAAAACCTCATTGACCATGGAATAGAAAATAGTGTTAAAACAATAGAGGGCGANNAAGATTCTAACATAAAAATTGTATTTGCAGGTTCAAGTGAAGAATATGGGCTTGTAATTTCTTCTGAAGAGCATTATAAACATGCAATAAAGGAATATGGAACTATATTCCCCGAACCGGTAGAGATTCCCGAAGTTCCAATTAAAGAAACCAATCCATTGAGGCCAATGTCGCCCTACGCAGTTTCGAAAGTATATGGCGACCATCTTATGAGGAATTATTACCACTCATATGGATTGGATACTGTAGTTTCAAGGGCATTTAACCATGAAGGCGCTGGAAGAGGTCTAATGTTTGTAACTTCTGTTGTAACCAATCAGATTATGAAACTTAAATTTGGAGAGCTAGACAAGATTACCATTGGAAATTTAAATGCTTTCAGGGACTGGTCCCATGTAAAAGATATTGTCAATGGTTACATGACACTCGCAAATAATGGTAAATCTGGAGAAGTTTACAATCAAGGTTCCATGAGNNCAGCTATTTTCGGGGTTAAATTTGATAAAACCAGTGTAGACACCAAGATCCTAGAGGGCAAATTGGAGTATACACGTGAAGATAAGGGTATCAAAGTTCACACAGACAAGGGAACAGTTCCAATAGAATTTAATCCAGATAGATTCAGACCAGCAGAAGTACCAATATTATTTGCTGATACAGCTAAGATCAAAAAAATCGGTGCAAAAATTGATCACAGTTTAAATGATATTATCAAGGATCAGTTGAACTACTTCCTGAAAAAGGAAAACAGACTTTAAATAATAGTTCTAAACAGGATTTTGAATGAAAACTACCTATCCAAAAGTTTCTGTGATAATTCTCAATTGGAATGGTTGGGAAGATACCATAGAATGTCTAGAATCTCTTTATCAGATAGATTATCCAAAATATGATGTAGTACTGATTGACAATGATTCAAAAGACGATTCCATTCAAAGGATAAGGGATTACAGTGAAGGCAAAATTAAACCAGAATCACAATTTTACACCTACAATCCAGACAATAAACCCGTAAAGATCGTTGAGTACACCAAAAAAGAAACAGAAACCCATATAATACAGGACAGATTAGATGAATATCGTAAACTTCAATCTAATAGGAAGTTAATACTTATTAAAAATAATGAAAACTATGGATTTGCAGAAGGAAACAATATAGGAATTAGATACGCACTAAAAACGCTCCATCCAGACTATGTACTACTACTCAATAACGACACTGTAGTTGAACAACTTTTTCTCACCGAACTGGTGAAAACAGGGGAAACCCATGATAAAATTGCTGTGATCGGTCCAAAAACCTATTTCTATAATTTTGATGGTAAAAATGATGTTGTGTGGAGTGTTGGCGGTACAGTTAACTTATCACGATATCCAGGTTACCATGATATAGATCTGGATGATAATTTTATAACTGATAAAAATTCTATTATGGAGGTTGATTGGATTTCTGGGGCAGTCATGCTTATTAAAACCGACATTTTACCACTAAAGCTTTTAAATTCAGATTTTTTCTTTGGTTGTGAGGATGTTGATCTCTGCATTGAAATGGGGAATAAAGGGTTTAAAATGGTTACAGATTTAAAATCTATTGTCTGGCACAAGGCCGGTGTTTCAAAAAGTAAGGTAAAGTTCCGGGGTATTTCAAAGGAAATAAAAACCAATCTGAAATTCATGAAAACCCATGAAAAAAATT
>PMMY01000217.1 GCA_003162655.1 Methanobacterium sp.
CTTGGTCCTATGAAGCAAATGCTTGAAAAGGATTATAAAAATTAGTATATTATTGGATAAGTCCTCAAAATCAATGTAAGGTAATATACCTATCTATAATATCTGGTTTTTTTTTTAAAATTTTAGAAATTTTAATTTATCTTAAAAACTAAATATATATATTAAATAATTTTTCATTCGAATTTAAAATATATATTCATTTAATAAAATTTTTTAGGAGTAGTTTTTTATGGGTATTGAACCAATCCGAGTATTATTAATTGAGGATAATGCTGGCGATTATGAAATAATACTCCAAATGCTTGAAGTTAGTGAAAAAGCTAAATTTAAACTCACCCACACACCAAGACTTGTTAGTGGGTTAAAACTACTTGAATCAAAAAAATTTGATATAATACTCCTGGATCTTGGACTTCCAGATAGTGTAGGTTTTGAATCATTTAAGGCTACTATAAATAAACATCCTGCAATACCGATTATCATATTGACAGGATNNCAAGCTATCCGATACGGTGCTCAAGATTATCTTGTAAAGGGAGAATTTAATGGCAAATTATTGGTACGGGCAATTCAGTATGCCATTGAACGTAAAAAATTTGAGGGTTTGTTCATCTATTAGAAAAAAATTAAATATAAAAAAATCTTAAGACCAAATTTATTATCTTAAGATTATGACAATTATATTTAAATCGTTCTAGATTTAGATAAAATAAAGAAAAAAAATAATTTATTAACTTTCTGTAATTGGAATTTTCCAGAGATAACCTACTTTTTTTCCTTTTTCTTGCTTATTTTTTCCTTTCTTTTTCTTAACGTGAGCTTCACTACCTTCCCATGAACCTACTGTTTTATCCAGGTATTGACCAATTTCCTCATTGTACTTTTTGGTACCAATGGTGTAATATTCACTTTCATTATGAATATAGCTAATACCTTCGCCTTTTTCTTCCATGACCTTGGTTATTTCCATCAATTTTTTATAAAACTTTTCAGACATCATCTTACGCCTTCTCCTTCTCATTTATTATCTTTTTCTTCATGTTACTAAAGACGTATTTAAACAAATACGGATATTGAGCAAAATACATTGAATGATCAATTAATATATATAAGTTTATATGGATTAATGCTTCGATTTTCTCAATATTGAAATCATGAATATTTTTTTAAATATTTAAAAATTTTATATAAAAAATCAATCATCCTGCTCCCAAACTGAATACAAATTAATCTCAAATAAAACTTTCTTGAAAATACATGAAACCTAAACTGCCTGAAATGACCAATAAAAGGTTTATTAATACATCTAACAACATATTTTTAGTTATTAGTGCAATTCTTTTCATTATAACTTTACATATACCTCTCACAGATACGTTACCCGCATTTGGAATATTCTTTCTATCGGCAGGTATACTCGAATGTGATTGTTATTTAATTCTATCAGGTTATCTAATAGTTTAAATTGAATCCTTAATCAATTTTTAGTTTTAATGTTTTTTTCAATAATTTTGGGAGTTTAATNNAATCATAACTTTGCTAGGTAATTTTATTGATCTCCTTATTTTGCCATAACTCCTTTCCCTTTGGATATAATTCATATCTTCATCCATATTTTCTTCTTCAAATTCAGCACATATATCAACGTTTTCTTCGCTAATAGCAATTTCAACATCTTCCTTTTTCAATCTTGGAAGATCTGCTTTGATGATTATTGAATTATCTGTTTCAATAANNTTATTCGTATAATCAGATAACATTTGGGTGAATTCTTCTTGTTTATCCTTTATTGTGCTTATTATATCATTTAAAGAAGTTTCTGGAGATTTATCTGATTTTTCAATATTTAATTGTTCTTCATTTATTTTAGTAGATTTTAAATCTAAATTCTCTTTTTTCTCCATTAAATTCACCCCTATATTTTTACTATCTAAATCAGTTAATTATAATATATTTTAGATTCATATCATAATTCTAAAATATTTAAAACCCTATTACATCTTAATATACTATAATTTATAAATTTTATGATCTAATCTGTTATTGTCGGTACAAAAAGGATTTTTACAATTAAAAAAGAGATTAATAAAGGATTTTTTAATCAAAAGCTTTATTCATAATAATCTGAACAATATTCATGTTATGGATATTATATCCCAGTTAGGATAAAGATTAATTCAAGGATTTTAAATGAAAATATTTTGTTATGTGTATATTCTTGATGCTTTTACATTCATGTTTATATTGAATTTGAAGCAAAAAGATTCTTAAGGTGATTTATTGGATATTGATATAGAAAGAGAAAAAACTGGCAGAAAGGCATCTACTGTAGCCATATTAGGAAATATTTTCCTAACAGTATTCAACTTCTCTATTGGTATTATATCAGGCAGTAGTGCTCTTGTAGCTGAGTCAGCACATACATTATCGGATGTTTTAACTTCAATAATAGCCTTTATTGGTTTTAAAATTGGTATGAAACCAGCTGATAGAGAACATCAATATGGACATGGAAGGGCAGAACCGTTGGTGGGACTTGTAATAGTTGTTTTTTTATTAGTGGTTGTTTATGAAATTTTATCCGGAGTCTATGCTAAATTTACATCAGGAGCTGTTTTGGTTGCTCCTGAGAGGATTGCAGCTTATATGGCCTTAATTGGAATATTTGTCAATTTAGTCATGACTACTTACTTGTTTCGTGCAGGTAAAAAGATTAACAGCCCGGCTATTATAGCCGATGGCCAGCATCAGAAGGTTGATATTTTCTCCTGTGCCGCAATTTTTATAGGCGTTTTAGGATCACAATTGGGCTATCCATTCTTAGACCCCCTTGTAGCTGTTTTTATTGCGTTAATTATTATTAAAACAGCTTTTGAACTAGGACTTGATAATGTAAATATTTTAATGGGGAAATTACCTTCAGAAACTATTTTAGAAGAGGTTGAAGCTGCTGCGAATAAAGTTAAAGATGTTAAAGGTGTCCATAGTGTAAAAATTAATCCTATGGGTCCTTATTCATCAGCAGAACTCCATATTGAAGTCGATGGAGAATTAAAACTAAAAAATGCTCATGAAATTGCTCATAAGGTAGAAGAAAAAATAATATATGATGTATCGGCAATTAAGATGGCAATTGTTCATGTCTGTCCCTTTGATGAAGAATGTGAAACATAAGAATATTTTCTGTAAAAAGTGGAATTCAATATATACATTCATTCCCTAATGATGTCTATTTAGATCCATAACCCGCTTTAATACGATGTTTAAATTGTGTAGGGCCTATGTTCTCCAAAACTTCGGATATTAAATTTTTATGTGGTTTATCCTCATGGAAATTTGTCAGGATCTTTAAAGCATAGATCGAACCAACAATAGCCATATGACTTATTTTATAATTATCATCATCAAGAAGTGATTCCAAACGATATATGTGACCATTCTCCCTGAATGTAGTCGCATAAACATTTATCAATGTATTAATATAGATCTCTTCTGTAACCTCAATTTCCGATATTTCATTGTAAGGTATGTTATGATCGATGACGAGCATTACCTTCAATAAATTGTACATCATATCATTCGAAGATTCAATAAATCTGGAATTAATAATCATCAACTTAAGAACAGAATTAATTTTAGTTATCGATTTAAGTTTATTGTGTTAAAATAATGTTTAGAATGTATATAATCTTCGAATTTACATAATATATTGTTTAATATATCATAACTATACTCGAAGATTTCCTAATTTATAAGTTCACTAGAGATAACCTCCAAGGAGTCCTCTGCAGATTCCATGACAGAGATCTTATCATCACACCTCATTTCCTTCAATTCCTTTATAATGAGATTGCGAATAGATTCATCTCGAATTAAAATGTATAAGTCCCTTAAACTGGCTGCCACAACTTCTTTTTTATTGTGTGATATTAGAGTTTTTAATAATTTTTAATCCCACTAACAGATCCATATTTTCAGTAGAGCCTATTAAATTGCTTATTATAATCTCTAAGTCATCTAGTGTTTCAAGTGTTTGTATTACAGAATAGGGATGATGAATTGATTCAATGAAAATTAATACATTTCCGAAATTTTCATCACCGAATTTTTCTCTTGTTATCCTTGCTGCGATAAACATTCCACTAACGTTTATGATCTTTCGATTTAAAGTTCATTTTTTTCTAAAAACAGTAAACTGTTCGCTAAAAAATCTAGAACTTTTTTTCTTTCAATGAAGGAAACCTTCTTTTTTTGAAGAAAATTTATTAATTCAGTAATACTCCTAAACGAGAAATTACCGTTATTAGCATCAATCAGTAATAAATCACTTTTACCAGCTTCTTTAGATTGAATAATAGAAATGGCAGCCCAGATGTTATCATTATCATCTCGCAAATCCAATGTAAATGTAAAATTATTTTGGTTGTCATATTGCATCTTAATGTACCCTAATACATCTTAGTACAGCAAAATATATATAATTTTCTATTATCACAATCTATACTAAAATTAATAAAAGTCTTTTTTTTTATAATTAAAAAAATAAAATTGATTAATTATTGAGGAGTGCATCTCATTCTTCTTAA
>PMMY01000245.1:0-5577 GCA_003162655.1 Methanobacterium sp.
GATTCCTTGTATTGAATCAGGAATTCCGGGATTTGAAGAACTCACACGTTCAAATGGTGGAACTGGTGGGATCCCCGAAAATACGGCCACATTAGTGTATGGCCCAGCAAAAACAGGTAAATCAATATTCGGCAATCAATTCACATACCAAGGACTTTTAAGTGGAGAGCCATGTCTTTATATTACAACTGATAAAGGTCTAAAACAGTTTGAAACTAGTATGAATGAGTTCCAATGGCCAATCGAAAGATATCTTGAAGACAATTCCCTGTACGTAATTGACACCATATCAGATGTCTCAAAGGGAAAATTGCCCAAATCTAAAACAGTTGTACAGTCATACATAAACAACCCCACCGACATCATGGTAAAAGTTGGTTCGGGTGTGCATTATATTTACAGAAATAATCCTAGATTCAGATCTGTTATAGATTCTGCAACAACCCTTTTAGCATACAACGATAACATGTTGATTATTCGCGTTTTAAAAGCCTATCTTATGAGAGTAAATGAAGCAGGCGGTACGCCCATAATATTATACACTGAAAATTCTGCAGATAGGATAGTAGAAACAATGCTCAAATCTTTGGTTGATAATATTATAAGGTTAGATGGGAAAGAATTGGTTGTTGAAGCCATGAAAGGAATTGGAAAAAGAAGTTCACCCTACCTGATAACAGATAAGGGTATTGAGTTATAAGAAAATTCAAGATTATCAAAGCAGTAAATTATCAATTTAAATTATTCTTACCAACTTAGAGGTTCCATCTATATGATCCAAACTATTGAATCGGGAATTCCCGGATTTGACCAACTTACAGTATCTGAACTTGCTGAAGGCGGAATCCCAGAGAAATCTACTACCTTAATATACGGCCCTCCCAAAACAGGCAAATCCATATTTTGCAATCAGTTCGCATATCAAGGACTTTTAAAACAGGAACCATGCCTCTATGTGAGCACTGATCAGGGTCTTAAACAAGTCCAGAGTAATATGATGGGTTTCAATTGGTTGATCCAGAGTTACATCCAAAACCAGACCCTTTATATTATCGATGGAATATCACAACTTTCAGGAGCAAAATTAGAGGATACGAACAACATAAAATCATCATCAGTTGGTAACCCTGCCGATATGATGGTTAAAGTGGGTATTGGAACAAGATCTGTCTACAAAAAATCCAATCATTTCATATCTATACTAGATTCACTTAACACTCTATTTGCTTTCAATCAGGAGCAAATGGTAATAAGAATCTTAAAGGCATACCTAAGAAGAATCAGAGAAGCTGGAGGTACTGGTTTAATAGCCTATACTGAAGGTGTAACAAATTCAGATACAGAAAACGAATTAAAATCACTATTTGACAACACTATAAGATTAGATGGAGAATATATACGTGTGGAATCCAATTTTGAAGACTATGAGGAAGTTAAAAGTTATGAATCAACTTACATCATAACAGATGAGGGCGTTGTTGTTAATGGAAAATAATCTGTAAAAATTAATCAAACCCATCCATCAATTAGTAAAAAATCTTATTAAAACTTATAAATGTTACTTGAACATCAAATCCCCTGAATACATTAATCGGTTGAATAATAATAACAAAAACCAATGAATAATTTTTGGAGGAAAAATATGAAAGAAATGCTTCTCATGACAGGTGTTTTTGATAGATTATCTGGTGGCGATCCTGATGAAAAAACCATCGACCCCGACGAATATACAATTGAAGACTACCAGGAATTATTAAATGAATACAGAGATGCTGAAGCAGAAATTTTGATAAACATTGCAACTATCCACTTTGAAGAGGAAAATATCAATAAATCAATGAAAATCCTTGAAAAAGCAATTGAGATATACAAAGAACTGAAAGATTTCAATAAACAGGCACTTGTTTTAGATTTAATGGGGGACATTAATCGTTACAATAACAAAAATAGTTTAGCTCTTGAGAATTTTAGGGAAGCATATAGAATTTACTCTGATGATGAATCAGATCATAAAAATGAAATCCTCGAAAAGATTAAAGAGCTGGAAGTTCTCCAAAGTGCTGGAGAAGCTAAAAATATTTATAACTATGGAATACCAACAAAAATTCCTTCAGAGCCCAGAACTCAAATGGAACAATCATCAGATTACATTAAAATTAGGGATAATATAGAAGATGTTATAGGCATGTTGAACGGGGCAGATACCTACATATCATATGCCAAATCTGAAGATCCAATGGAAGACTTGGAAAATGCATATGAAATGTCCAGTGGAATAGGGGATAATACAGGTAAATCTACTCTACTTTTGATCATGGGATATGTTTCTCTTGAAAAATCTAAAACCAATGAAGCACTCAAATATTTTAATGAAGCACTAGAAAAATTCCAGGATATTGACGATAACATGGGAGAAGCTGTTTCAAGACTCCTAATTGGTACTGCAGATTATATTAATGGTAATATGGAGAAAGTATCGATCAACTTCCGAAAGTCCATAGAGATACTGAGGGATATGGAGGACGTTCCTGGAGAAAACATTGCAATGAAACTCATGAATGCAATATACGAGGAATAAATGAAATAAAAATAAATGAAACTTTTAGTTGATGATTAAGTTTTATAAATCCATATATCTACTTTGAAAATTGATATAATTATTTAAACTATATAATATTTAAATAAATTACTGAAAAGTCTATATTAATTATTTTTAGAAATGAATTGTTGTAATTTTTAACTCCAGAACCATTTGAGTATAAATAAAATTCTAATAGTTAGTTGATAATTATTTTTACCACTTCAACATCATGATATTGTTAGAAAATATAAATTATTAACGTTTAATAAGTAAGTAAATAGTTCTAAGCGGTATTTTAAGATTTTTCGATATTCTTTTGGCTGGAATTCCTTTATTATACAATTTTTTAACTTCCTTTACTTTTTCTGAAGTGTACTTAACCTTTCTACCTCTTTTAAGACTTGAATTTTTAAGGTAGTATACTGTTTTAATAGGCAGGTTTAGTTTTTGAGATATTGACTTTGGACTCTCACCTTTATCCAGCAGGGACTGTATTTTGGTTGCTTCATTAGAACTGTATTTCCTGGGTCTGCCCCTTCTCTGGACAGGCTCCACTTCAATGTTCAGTTCTCTGAGTGCATCCATGTACTTCTTAGATATTCTGGTGTAAATACTAATAGGACATGTTATCTTCTCCAGATCAGGATTACTGTCAAGTATCTCCATTATCTTACGGGAGGAAAGCTGTTCATTCACATAAACCACTGATACCAAAGAATTCACACCTCATTTTTATCCCTTTATCATCTCTAAGAATTTTTTAGCTTTCTTGGTTTGGGGTTTTCCAAAGATGTTCCATTTATCTCTTTCAACCTTAACATCGTCAGGGTCAACAGAAAAAACACGTGCAGCAACTTCAATCGAAAGTCTACCTGTTATATTTAAAAGAACTGCAGCAGCAGCATTGGAATTAGTCTTAACATGTAGTCCTTTCATTTTATTCTCCATTTCAAATTTCTTTGAAAGTAAATTTTTAATATGAGTAACATACTCAATATTCTCGTGCATAAAATCCTTCATGATAATAACAACATCTTCATCAAAATCTTCAAATGCCTTGATCTGGTTGGTGTCAAGATTTGGGCGCAGATTAGGGAATGGTCCTGAGTATTTGCTCCTGCGATCAAAGGATGTTGACAGGTAACATTTCAATATATCCCATAAGATCATAACCCTCGGCACTTCTACAAAAAGTTTTCTTTCGAGTTTTTCTCGGGATTCTATGTCAATTTTAAGCTCTTTATCAAAATTCCCTTTCTTATCTAGGAGTTTCTCCTTAAAGAGCATGTCGTTAATAAGTTCATCTTGAATATGTTCGAAGTCAGATACATCTTCAACCATTTTTTTGGCCAGCAACCTTGTCTTTTTAATTGTTTCATCATATACTCGAAGTTTGTTCTTGTTTATAATGATGTCATTTAGGATACTTGTAAAAACTTCCCTAGCCTTCTTTTCTGCAAGTTTTACGTATCCAATTGAAAGTGCTGTTTGTACATGTTTATCATTTATTATAGAGGGTTTCTTCCTATGAAATTGCATGAATTCAATACGAGTATTTGAACCATATTCCCTTCTTATTTCTCTTTCATAATTCATCTGATCATTTGCATCAATGTTAACCCTTTTTCTTACCCATCTTCCATCCTCATAGACTTTGATAACTAGTGAAAGGGTTTTTACAATTCCCCTCTTTTCATGTTTAAGGATTCTGACAATCTTCCGAAATGCTTCTCGCCCCATTGGAGATAGTTCGGACATTTTAACCATGTACTCTCCTGATAATGGGAGATATTTGATGATTTCCAGTCGGTGAACTCCATGATGGTTTATGTCAAGATTTATATCACTTGAGCCGCAGTTGCAGCTACCTGTTAAGAAGGTGGTCAGTTCGTGTCCTGTAAATTTTCCTTTACAATTACTGCAGCTGAGTATGGCAAATTCTTCAAGATGCCCGATTGCAATTTTATGGGATGCTATAGCTGATTTAACCCTGTCTAATATGTTTTTTTTGGCAGCTGCATTCATTCGAAAGTACTGGGTGTGTTTGTTAACATCGTAAATATCATCAACTTTCATCTCAGATTTGGGAGCGCGTCCATACTTCATCAGGGATCTATAGGGAGTTTTGTAACCCTTGATTTCCATAGTGTCCCTAAACTCCTGCAGGTCTTCAAGGTTCTTTTTAAGATAGTTATATATGTGAATAAAGGTTTTAAAATCTTTTATTTCATCAACTTCTACCCATTTATGCCTTATTCCGTCAAGGAATCTCTCGGCATTAGCAATTAAAACTGATTCATTCATCTTACATTTTCACCGATCTCAGCGTCTTCAACAGTTAATGGACTCATATTAGAGTCGGTTGCAAGGAGCATGCCTTCAGATTTTATTCCAAAAAGTTTTGTAGGTGGTAAATTCACAAGTACAATAACTTTTTTGTTTAAAACTTCTTCTGGTGAGTATTTCTGTGCAACACCTGCAACTACTTGTATCTTCTTTTCACCAATGTCCACCACGAGCTTTAATAGATTGTCTGATTTTTTTACGTTCTTGGCACCTACAACTTTTCCAACCCTTAGATCCAAAGCTGCAAAATCATCTATTGATATTTCATCCTTCATAGTTTCAACTTCCTTCAAATTTTCGTAAAGTTCTTCCTTCTCTTTGTTGATAACATCATCCTCTACCTTGAAAAAGATGGGTTTAGCTTCCATTATTAAATGACCAGCCGGTACGAATTCAGCTGCATCATTCCATTTTTGGTCAGAATCAATATTTAAGATTTCAAATATCTCCTTTGTTTTAACAGGCATGTATGGTATAAGAGTAACAGCCATAGTTTTTGAAAGCTGATTTGCCAGGTAAAGACAATTTCCAGCCACAGTTTTCGATGTTTTCACTGTTTTCCAGGGTTCTTTATCGTTGAAATATTTGTTTCCATATTTGGCGAGTTTTATAATTTCGATCAGACCTTCTCTGAACTTGAAATTTTCTAT